>DAISLG010000107.1:0-6961 GCA_036820565.1 Gaiellaceae bacterium
TCGTACCGTGCCGCGAGCTCGGCGACGTCGCCGAGCGCCTCGCCGACGCGCGCGACCTCGGCTGCGTCGAGCTCGAGCGAGCCCGCGGCGGCGAGGGCCCGCTCGTAGAACTCGACGGCGTCGGCGTTGGCATAGCGCGTGCGTGCGCGGTCGCCGGCCGCAACGGAGTAGCGCCACGCCTGCTCATGCTCGCCAGCCTCGAGGAAGTGAAGCGAGAGCAGGCCGGCGGCCTCGTCGGTGTCCTCGCCGGCACGCCGCTCGAGGACGGCGCCGACGCGGCCGTGGATCGCCCGGCGCCGCCCGTACGAGAGGCCCTCGTACGCTGCGACGCGGAACAGGTCGTGGCGGAACCGCAGCAGGTCGTCGCCTTCCCGCTCGACGAAGTCGGAGAGGCGCTCCCAGCGCTCGAGCTCGCCCGCGTCCTCGGCGTCGTCGACGAGGATCTCGCGCAGCAGCTCGAGGTCGAACTGCGGGCCGACGACGGACGCGTACCGCAGCAGCAGACGGTCGCCCGCGTCGAGCCGGTCGATTCTCGCTGTCATCAGCAGCTCGACGGACTCGGGCAGAGCCGCGTCGAGGTCGTGCCCGCGCGCGGCGGCAACGAGCTCGCGGACGAAGAGCGGATTGCCCGCCGAGCGCGCGGTGAGGGCGGCGAGTGCGTCCTCCGACAGGGCCACCTCCTGCGCCGCCGCCAGCGCGAGTGCGGCCGCCGCGTCGGCGTGGAGGGGCTCGAGCTCGAGCCTGACGACGTGTGCGGCGTCCCCGGGTGCGACCGGGAGCCCCTCGAGCCGGCGCGTCACGCAGATCAGCCACGGGCGCGGCGCCGGCGCCGCGAGGTGCGTGAGCAGGTCACGAGACGCGTCGTCGATCCAGTGCGCGTCCTCGATCACGAGCACGGTGGGCATCATCAGCACGCGCGTGAGGAACTGGTCGACGGCGTCGTGCAGGCGCTCACGGCGGAATGCCGGCTCGATGCTCTCTGCTTCGGGCGACGGCGCAACCGTTGCGTCGAACGCGGCCGCGAGGAGCGGCAGCCACGGAGCCTCGTCCGGCATGACCGCGTGCACCCAGGCCGTCAGCTGCTCGCCGGCCTCGACGCTCGAGGCGCCCGGAACGACACCGGCGAGCTGGCGGAGCAGGGGACGGAAGACGAAGTACGGAGCCGCCGTCGCGTAGACCTCGCACCGCCCGACGAGCTGCGTGAACCCGAGCGCCAGGACCCCGAGCTCCTCGACGAGACGCGACTTGCCGATGCCGGGCTCGCCGACGAGCTCGACGACTCGCGCCTGTCGCATCCGCGCGGCGTCGACGGCTGCGCGTAGCGCCGCGAGCTCCTCGTCGCGGCCGATCAGCGGGAGCCGCTCGCGCGTCTCCTCCCGTGGCCCGAGCATCGCGCCGACGCTGTAGGCGGTGACGGCGCGCTCCTTGCCCTTCATCAGGAACGGCTGCGCTTCCGACTCGAACAGCGTGTGCGAGCGGTCGAGCACGTCGCCGGTCGAGAGGATCTGGCCCGGTCGGGCGCGCGCGGCCAGGCGCGCGGCCAGGTTGACCGTGTCGCCCATCACCGCGTAGGTCTTGCGCATCGACGCGCCGATCTCGCCGGCGAAGACCGGGCCGCGGTTGACGCCGGCGCGGAGCGTCAGGCCGACGTCGGCGTCGACGATCACGCGCAAGGCGCGGAGCATCCGCTCCTCGTCCCCACCCGAGCTCGACGGGGCACCGGCGGTGAGGTAGAGCTTGCCGCCGTCGACGTCGATGTCCGACTCGAGCCAGGTGATCGAGAGCTCCGTGGTGACGTTGCCGACCACCTCGGCGAGCGCCTGGAGCGATGTCAGGAGATCCTCGTGCCCGCGCTCGCGGATCCGGTCGTCCACGCCGGAGAACTTCAGGAACGCCGCCGTCGCGTGGCGGTGCTCCGGCTCGGCGGCGCCCGCAGCGAGCACCGCGCGCAGGGTCACGGGCAGGAGGGACGTGAGATCCCGCTCGCGCGGCTCCTCGAGCGGCGCGGTGACGAGCTCGCGGCCCTCGAGCCCGCGCCGCAGGATGCGCGCGCCGTCCTGCTCGCCGCCGACCCAGCCCGGGTCGAGGGCGGCCGCGGTGGCGTTGCTGACGAGGATCTGGCGCGTCTCCGCCGCCGACTCGAGCCGGATCGTCTCGGTCGCCGCCGGACCGGTGACGATCAGCTCCCGGTGCGAGCCCTCGACGACGAAGAAGTTGCACGGCCCGGAGTAGATCCCGGTCGTCATCGATAGCGTCACGGGGCCGACCGAGCTGTTCGTCCTGCCCGTCTCGTCGATCAGCCACTGCATCTCGTCGGCGGCGATGCACGCCCGCTGCTCGTGGCCCTCGCCGCCGAAGAAGATCAGGAGCGCGTCGCCGCGGAACTTGAGCACGTCGCCGCCGACCCGCCCCGCGACCCGGATCAGCCCCTCGTAGACGCCGCTGATCAGGAGGATGAGCTCCTCGGCGCCCACCTTCCCCTTCGCGGCGAGGCGCTCCGAGAGCGCCGTGAACCCGGTGAGGTCGACCGAGACGAGCGATCCCTCGAGCTCGCGTGCGAAGGGGCCGTCACCCCAGTCGATCGCGAGCTTGGGGAGGTACGGCTCGAAGGCCGCCCTCGCTGCCGGCGTCGCCGCTGCCTCGCTCACCCCATTCGCCCTCCGTCCGACCTTCCTCGCCGATTTGAGCAGTTTATGACAATTAGGTCTTGTAAAAGTGAAGGAAAGCACTAAGCTCTGGTGCGGACAACACCCTTGGGGAGGGTGCCTGCGGTGGGGAGAGGGCTTGCTAGCTGATCGTTCGCTGATCGAGGAACAGGGGTATGCGGTTCGAGGGAAGCGGTTCCTCGCGGTCCTCGCCGTCCTTGGCGCGCTGAGCGGGCACGCCGCCGCGACCGCGCTCGCCGGAGGCGCGATCGAGACGCTGCCGGGCTGCACGGCGAATGCGCTGGCGCGGAACGACGACGGGTCGTCCGGGCTCGTCACGCTGCCGTTCACGCTCAACTTCTTCGGGACGAGCTACAGCAGCCTCTACGTCAACAACAACGGGAACGTCACGTTCACCGGGCCGTTGTCGCAGTTCACCCCGTCGCCGATCTCGTCTGCGTCGACGCCGATCATCGCGCCGTACTGGGGCGATGTCGACACGCGGAACACGGCCTCAGACGTCGTCCGGTACGGCACGGCGACCTTCGGCAACCGGCAGGCCTTCTGCGTCAACTGGGACGGGGTCGGGGTCGGCTACTACACCGGCAGCGCGACCGGCGTCGACAAGCTGAACAAGTTCCAGTTGCTCCTGGTCGAGCGCGGCGATACGGGCGCCGGCGACTTCGACATCTACATGAACTACGACCAGATCCAGTGGGAGGCCGGCACCGCGAGCGGTGGGACCGGGGGCCTCTGCCCCGCCGGCTCGACGGACTGTAGCGCGCGGGCCGGCTTCTCGAACGGGACGAGCGCGAACTCATTCGAGATGAACGGCTCGGGCGTCCCCGGCTCATTCCTCGATACGAACACGAGCACCGGCCTGGTCTACAACAGCCGCAACTCGCTGACGAAGGGCCGCTTCCTGTTTTCGGTGCGGAACGGCCGGCCGCCGCTCGGCGGGCAGATCTCCGGATTCGTCACCGACCCGAGCGGCTACGGCCTGCCGGGCGCGCCGGTGCAGGTCTGCGGCAGCGGCGGCGGCCTGTGCACGTGGCAGGGATTCACGGACGGGACCGGCGCCTACCACGCGACCGGGCTCTCGGACGGGCTGTACACGGTCGAGGCCTTCCCGTCGGCGTCGTCGAGCCTGACGCCCGAATCCATCGGGCCGGTCACGATCGAGGCGGCCGCGAACCTGATCGACCAGAACGTCCAGCTGCACGCGGCGGGCGGTCCGCCGCCCGGTACGACGCTGACGCCGTCCACCGCGGGCGGCTCCGGTGTGCCGACGGTCTCCTGGGACGCGCGCCTCGCGCTCACGACGGGGGGCTGCGCCGACGGCCTCGGCTCGGCGCGCTACGAGATCTTCCAGCGTGCCGCACCGACCGCGGTCTCGATCGCCTCGGGGACGATGACCGACGTGGGGTCGCTCTTCGCGGCTGCGATCGGACCGCTCCGGGCGCACTTCGGCTACGGCTACATCACGATCACGCGGAGCTGCCCGGGCCTCCTCGACCAGGTGACGACGTTCGACCTCTACATCGACCCGAGCGGCACGGTCAAGACCCCCGGCGGCGCACCGATCGAGGGCGCGAGCGTCACCCTCCTGCGGGCCGACACGGCGGCCGGCCCCTTCACGGCGGTGCCGTCCGGGAGCGAGATCATGGCGCCCGCGAACCGCTCGAACCCGACGCTCAGCGATGCGAGCGGCCACTACGGCTGGGACGTGATCGCCGGCTTCTACAAGATCCACGCCGAGAAGGTGGACTGCGGCCCGGCCGTCGAGCTCGGCCCGTTCGAGGTCACCACGACGCCGATCACGGATGCCAACATCACGCTCGGGTGCCCCGAGCCGCCGCCGCCCGACCCAACGGTGGCCCGCGTCAACCTGCCCTTCGATCCGATCGCGCGGGGCGACTCGCTCGACCCGGCTCGTGCCTTGGGGCCGACGTCGTTCCAGCGCGAGTACGCGACGGGCGCGACGCTGCTCTCCTATGCGCACAGGCCGGGCCTCGGGGGCACGATCATGCAGCCCGACCTCGCCACCGGGATGCCGGCGGTGTCGGCGGACGGGCTGACGTACACGTTCACGCTCAACAGCCGGTTCCGCTTCTCGCCTCCCTCGAACGAGGCGGTCACGGCGCAGGCCGTCGAGCTCGGGATCGAGCGCGCGCTCAGCCCGGTGGTGGGCGGCCAGGGCCAGGGATTCCTCGACGGTGTCGTCGGGGCCCTCGCCTACGAGAACGGGACGGCCTCTTCGATCGACGGGATCACCGCGTCGGCGGACGGCACGTCGATCGCCTTCCGGCTGACGAAACCCGACCCGATCTTCCCGACCAAGGTCAGCCTTCCGTTGTTCCAGCCGGTGCCGCTCGGCACCCCGATGTCGCCCGTCTCGACGCCGATCGCGTCCGCCGGCGCCTACTACGTCGCCTCGTACGCGCCCGGCGTCTCGCTCGTGCTCAAGCAGAACCCGAGCTACGGCGGCAAGGCTCCTCACAACTTCGCCGAGATCGACTTCGCGCTGAACGTCCCCACGGCCGACTGCTCGTCCCAGGTCGAGCGTGGTCTCTCCGACTATGCACCCGACGTCGGTGGATCTCCTCCCTGCATCCCGGCGGCCGACCACGTGCGCCTCGCCGCCGATTACGGCCCCGGGAGCACCGCGGCGGCGGCCGGCAGGCAGCAGTACTTCATCGACGCGCGGAACTTTAAGCGCTTCGTGGTGCTGAATACCTCGTCGCCGCGGGCCTTCGCCAACGCCGACCTGCGCCGGGCCGTCGCCTATGCGATCGACCGTCCCGCTTTGCTGCAGCCCTTCGGCTACGCCGCCGGCCAGGTCACCGACCAGATCGTCTCGCCGACGCTGCCGAGCTTCAAGGACGTCAACGCGTTCCCGCTCGGCGGGCCGGACGTCGCGACCGCCAGGGCGCTCGTCGAGCGGGCCGGCGCGGTCGGCAGGACCGTGGTCCTGTACTACACCTCGTGCGCGGCGTGCCCGACGCTCGCGCAGGTCGGCATCCTCCAGTCGAACCTCGCTGCGATCGGCCTCACCGTCGAGACGAGGGCGTTCACGTCGCGAAACGCCGAGTTCGCCGCCGAGCGCAACCCGGCCGAGCCGTTCGACCTGGCGCTCGTCGGCTGGATCGACGACTTCGCGGATGCGAGCAGCTCCTTCGACGGGCTGTTCCACACGGGCGCCAGCGCCAACTTCTCGCACTTCAGCGACCCGACCTTCGACAGCCGGATCGAGGCCGCCGACCTGCTGACCGGCGTCGAGCGCTACCGCGCGCAGGCGCAGCTCGACGCCGACCTGACGAATGCGGCGCCGATCGTTCCGTACGCGACGTTCAACTCGCGCGACTTCTTCTCGGCGCGCACGGCGTGCGTCGTCTACCAGCCGGTCTACGGCATCGACCTCGGGTCTCTCTGCGACCGCAACCACATGCCGCCGTCCCCCAGCGCCGACGCGAGCCTGACGGCGACGGCGGTGGCCGCTCCGATCGGCGCGTCGCGGCTCGAGTACTCGCACATTCCGCTCGCCTCGTTCGCTGCGGCGTCCAGCGCCCCCGGCGGCGGGGCCACCGGCACACCGACGCTCGACACGATCGGCCTGCGGGCATCGCCGACGCTCGACACGATCCCGACGCTCGACACGATCCCGACGCTCGACACGATCGGGGTCGCGGACAGCGGGATCACCGGCTCGGTGCTCCAGTCGCTGGGCGGGATCCCGCTCAGCTCGGCCCCGCTCGTCGGCGTCCCGGCAGGCTGGAGCGTCGTCCTCGACCAGATTCCGACGCTGAAGGGCTCGCCCGAGCAGACGGTCAGCCTTGCGCAGATCTTCTCGCAGCCGATGCTGCCCCAGATCCCGACGGGGGCCGGAACGTCGAGGCCGATCCGGCTGTCCGACATCGACTGGTCGGGCACGCCGATCGCCCACCTGCCGATCGAGGCGATCCTGCTAGGGGCGGCGAAGCTCGGCGACTTCCCGACGATTCCTCTCTCGACCTGGTGCCCGCACACCACGTGCACGTCGACGACGACCGTCATGGACGCGGCCATCCTGGGCACGACCCTTGACACGATCCCGACGCTCGACACGATCACGCTCGACACGATCCCGACGCTCGACACGATCCCGACGCTCGACACGATCACGCTGAACGCGCTCTTCGCCGCCGGGACGCCGACGCTGGACACGATCACGCTCGACAGCATGCTGTTGAACGGGATCCCGACGCTCGACACGATCACGCTGGACACGATCCCGACGCTCGACACGATCACGCTCGACACGATCCCGACGCTCGACA
>DAISLG010000107.1:7061-7631 GCA_036820565.1 Gaiellaceae bacterium
CGATCCCGACGCTCGACACGATCACGCTCGACACGATTCCGACGCTCGACACGATCCCGACGCTCGACACGATTCCGCTCAGCACGCTGCTCGCGGAGACGCCGACGCTCGACACGATTACGCTCGACACGATCCCGACGCTCGACACGATCTCGACGTGCGGCGCGCCGTGCCTCGGGATGACGCTCCGGCAGCTGTACGCGAGCGGGAACCTCAAGAGCGACGCGAAGCTCAGCGACCTCTACGGCCACTACGGGACGATCAGGCTCGTCGACCTCGCGGGGCACCTCCACGGCGTCACGCTCGGCGACGTCAAGAAGCTCATGGCCGGCGTCACGCTCGGCCAAATGAAGGGCCACTTCCCGCCGGGCTTCCGCTTCGACCAGCTCGGCACCTACGGGACCCTGACGCTCGCCGACGTGATCAAGGCGTTCCCGGCCGGCACGACGCTCCAGCAGGTGCTGCTCGCGATCCTGAGGCCGCAGTCGTACGACTGGGAGAACGCGAACATCTTTGCGATGCAGCCGCAGGACTGGGCGATCGGCGGCGGCCACTTCGACTTCCGCGCCT
>DAISLG010000108.1:0-7603 GCA_036820565.1 Gaiellaceae bacterium
CGATCAAGCTCGAGGACGGCGGCCCCGTCCTCTACCGGCAGACCCGCGTCGGCAAGGACGGGGTCGACTTCGAGCTGCTGAAGCTGCGGACGATGGAGGTCGGCGCCGAGACGAAGGGCGCCGGCTTCGCGGTCGACCGCGGCGACCCCCGGATCACGCGCGTCGGGCGCGTGCTGCGCCGACTCTCGTTCGACGAGCTGCCGCAGCTCTGGAACGTCGTGCGGGGCGAGATGAGCGTGATCGGGCCCCGCCCGACGCTCCGCTACCAGGTCGAGCGCTACGACGACCGCCAGCGCCGCCGGCTCGACGTCAGGCCGGGGATCACGGGCTGGGCGCAGATCCACGGGCGCGCCGCGCTGCCCTGGGACGAGCGGATCGAGCTCGACGTCTGGTACGTCGAGCACCGCTCGGCTCTCGTCGACGTGAAGATCCTGCTGCGCACGCCGCTCGCGCTCTTCGGCGGCACCTACAAGGGCGAGAGCGGTGGCTGGCGAGCCTCGTAGCTACCGCCTCGCGCTCGGTGGCACGCTCGCGCTGCTCGCGGCGATCCTGCTCTGGAACGTGGCGCGCTATCCGCCGGGAGGCGGCTACGACGCGGTCGACCACATCTCCTACGCCGACGGGATCGTCCACGGCCGGCTGCCCGCGCACGGGACGGGCGAGTACTACACGCCGCCGCTCTTCTACGCACTCGCCGGATCGGCCACCTGGGTCGGCCGCCGGGCCGGCCTGGGTGAGCCGCATCGTGTAGCCCAGCTCTTCGACGCGGGCTGCCTGCTCGCGACGGCGCTGCTCGTGCTCGCGCTCGCGCGGCTCCTCTGGCCGGAGCGCCGCACGCTCCACATCGCCGCCGTCGCCTTCCTCGCTCTCCTGCCCGTCACGGTCAAGACCGCCGCGATGTTCCACCCGGAGACGCTCGACCTGCTGCTCTCGACCCTCGCGCTGTACCTCGGCGCGCGCATGCTCGTCCGGCGGTCCTATCGCGTGCCGGAGACGGTCGCGCTCGGGCTCGTGCTCGGGGCCGGCCAGCTGACGCGCGCCTTCTCACTCTGGACGTTCGGCGCCGTCTTCCTCGTCCTCGCGCTCGTGCGGCAGTGGCGCGCGCTCGCGGTCGTCGTAGCCGTGACCGCGGCCGTCGCCGCGCCCTGGTACGTCCACCAGGCGCGGGAGTACTCGAGCCCCGTCTTCGACCGGCCGACGCAGCACAAGCCGCTCTGGGAGCGGCGCCCACTCGGCTTCTACGTCGACCCGGGTGTCCCGGAGGTGGTGACGCGGCCGTACCGCCCCTCGTACCGGAACCGCGCGATCCCGACGACCTACACGGAGGCGTGGGGCGACTACTTCGGGATCTGGGTCTGGAACGGGAACGGGTCGCCGGGGGCGGCGGCGCGGCGGGAGCTGCGGCTCCAGAGCCTCGTCGGCCTGCTCCCGTCGCTGCTCGCGCTCGTCGGCTGGCTGCTCCTGCTCGCGCGCTCGCGCAGGCGGCCCGAGCGGCTGCTCGTCGCGCTCCTGCCCGCGCTCGGGATCCTCGGCTACCTCTACTTCACCGTCTCGTACCCGACGAGGGACGGCGACGTGCTCAAGGGCACCTACCTGCTGACGATCGCCGCGCCGCTGGCACTCGCGTTCGGCTACGCGCTCGACCGGCTGCCGCGCCGGGCGCTCCTCGCCGCCACCGCGCTCCTCGTCGCGGGTGCGGTGGCGGAGCTGCCGTTCCTGCTGTACGGCTAACCTAAGCCGCCGTGACAGCAGTCCTCTTCACCTGCGCGGGCCAGCGGGTGGACATCGTCAGCGCCTTCGGCCGCGCCGGCGCGCTCACGATCGCAACGGACGTGAACGCGCTCGCGCCGGCGCTCTACCACGCGGATGTCCACGCGCTCGTGCCCGCCGTCCCCGACCCGGGCTACGTGCCCGCCCTGCGCGCGCTCGTCGAGGAGCACGACGTCCGGCTGATCGTGCCGCTGACCGACCTCGACGGGCGTGAGCTGATCGGCGCCGACCTGCCCGCGCTCGTGCTGCTGCCCGGGCTCGACGTGATCGAGGCCGTCGGCGACAAGTACCGCGCCCATCTCCTGTTCGAGGAGCGCGGCATCGACACGCCGCCGACGTGGCTCCCGGAGGAGCTGCCGGACGACGCCCCATTCCCGCTCCTCGTGAAGGCGCGCCGCGGCTTCGGCTCGCGGCACATCTTCAGGGCGACGAACCGCGAGGAGCTCGACTTCTTCCTCGGCTACACGCCCGTCGACTCGATGGTGCAGGCCGTGTGCACGGGCGAGGAGTTCTCGATCGACGTCTTCTGCGACCTCGAGGGCCGCTGCCTGAACGCGATCCCGCGGACGATGATCGAGTCGAAGGGCGGCGAGTCGATCAAGGGGATGACGACCAGGGACCCTGTGCTGATCGAGCACGGGCGGTGCGTGTCGGAGCTGCTCGGGATCCGCGGCCCGGCGAACATCCAGTGCTTCCGCGAGCCCGACGGGACGCACCGCGTCACCGACGTCAACCTCCGCTTCGGCGGCGGCTTCCCGCTGCCGCTCGCGGCGGGCTCGCGCTATCCGGAGCTCGCGATCGCGCTCGCGAACGGCGAGCGGCCGGAGCCGCGCCTCGGCGAGTTCCGCGACGGCGTCGTGATGTCGCGCTTCTTCTCGCACCTCGCCCTCACCGCTGACGGCACCGGCCTCGTCCCCCTCGCGGAGGAGCTATCCGGGGCGTAGCCGCAGGGATCGTCGCCCTGAGCTTCCTGGGCGGCTGCCAAAGCACGAGCGAGGAGCCGGCCGTGCCGAAGCCTCCAAGATCCACCGTGGTGGGAGTGAAGCCGCGGTTGCGCGACGTGCTCGTCACCGTCGTCGACGGAGACACGCAGGGCCGGGTCGCCCGCGCCCGGGTCACGATCGGGCGCCGCACGCGCGCGACGAACCGCGCCGGCGTCGCGGCCGTGCCGATCCGCCGCCGCACGGCGCTCCTCGTCACGGCGCGCCACCGCGGCTACATCCCGCGCACCGTGCGACTCTCGTTCCGCAGGCATCCGCGGTCGTCGATCCGGCTCTACCAGCGCGGCCTCCAGTGGCCGATCTACGGAGTGACGCCGCAGCGGACGCAGGCCCAGGCGGCGATCCGGATGCGCCCGCCGTTCGAGGTCGTCTGGAGCCGCGGGGTCGGCTCGCTCGTCGAGTTCCCGGCGGTCGTCTGGGAGGGCGTCGCCTACGTGGGCAACTACCGTGGGACGATCTTCGCGATCGAGACGCGCGCCGGCCACGTCGTCTGGACCTACGACCCGCCGGGCGGGAAGATGGCGTCCTCGCCCGCCGTCGCCGGCGACGAGCTCGTCGTGCACGGGATGGACGGGATCGTGCGCGTGCTCGACCGGCGCAACGGCAGGCTGCGCTGGTCGTACAGGATCGGGTCGCCGATCGAGTCGTCGCCGGTCGTCGACCGCGGGATCGACTACTTCGGCTCCTGGAGCGGGACGGTGTACGCGCTCGACCTGCGGCGGCGGCGGCTCGCCTGGACGTACCGCTCGGGCTACAAGATCACCTCGTCGGCGTCGCTCAACGGCGGGACGGTCTTCATCGGCGACTACGGCGGGCGGCTGCTCGCACTGTCGAAACGGGGCCGGCTGCGCTGGTCGCGCTCCGTCAACGGCAGGATCTACGGGACGCCGGCGGTCGCCGGAGGCCGGGTGTTCGTGGGGTCCTCGACCGGCGGCTCGCTGACGGCGTTCTCGGTCGGCGGCCGGCACCTGTGGACGCGGGGAACCGGCTCGTACGTCTACTCGTCGCCCGCGGTCTCCGGCGGACGCGTCTACTTCGGGTCGTACAACGGGCTGCTCTACTGCGTCGAGGCGCGCTCCGGCGCGACGGTCTGGACGGTCGGCGCGGGCGGACCGGTCTCGGGCGCCGCGGCCGTCGTCGGCGGCGTCGCGTACGCGGGCTCGACGCACGGCTCGATCGTCGGCGCCGACGCGCGCACGGGCCGTGTCGTCCTGCGCTTCCCTCACGGTGAGTACGTGCCGATCTCCGGCAGCGGTGGACGGCTGCTCCTGCACGGGTACTCGCGGATCTACGGCGTCAGGTCGCGCCGGTGAAGCGCGCGCTCCTGGCGGTGGGCCTCGTCGTCCTGCTCGGGCTGGGCGGGGTCGCGGCCTTCGTCGTCCACCGTGAGCGGCAGGCCCACGACGTGCGCGGCTCCTCCACGGTCGAGTTCGTCGCGACGGAGACCGTCGCGGCGAAGCCGGCCGAGCCCGGTGTCGCCTGGCCGACGTACGGCTACGACGAGGAGCGGCTCCGCTTCGCGAACGGCGTGCGGCTGCAGCCGCCGTTCCGCCGGATCTGGACGTTCCGGGCCCAGAGCCTCGTCGAGTTCCCGCCGGCGGTCGCCTACGGGCGGGTCTACTTCGCGACGAACTCGGGCGTCCTGTTCGCCGTCAACGGCAGGACGGGGAAGCGCGCGTGGCGCTTCGACTCCGGGCGCTGCCAGGCCGCCTCGCCCGCGATCGACCGGCACCTCGTCTATGTCACCTTCCTGAACCGGCCGCCCTGCAACGCGGAGAAGAGCCGGGAGCTCGACGGGGAGCTCGTCGCGTTCGACGCGGGCTTCGGCAAGATCCGCTGGCGCCGGAAGATCGGCCCGACGGAGTCCTCCCCGCTCGTCTCGAAGGGCTACGTCTACGTGGGCGACTGGACGGGGCGCGTCTACGCGTTCGTCGCGCAGACCGGGAAGCTGCACTGGGTCTTCCGGACGAACGGCAAGGTCAAGGGCGCCGTCGCGATCTCCGGGAACAGGCTCTTCGTCGGCTCGTACGACCACAGCGTCTACGCACTCGACGTCCGCACCGGCAAGCTCCTCTGGAAAGCGGGCGCGCAGCAGCGGCTCGGCTACCGCGGCACGTTCTACTCGACGCCCGCGGTCGCCTACGGCAGGGTCTACATCGGGGCGACCGACGGCAAGGTCTACTCGTTCGGCTCGGCGAGCGGGAAGCTGCGCTGGTCGCACGGGACCGGCGGGTACGTCTACTCGTCGCCGGCCGTCTGGCGGGAGCGCGTCTACGTCGGCTCCTACAGCAAGCGCCTGTTCTGCTTCGACGCGGCGACCGGGGACGTCCGCTGGACGTTCCGGGCGAACGGCCAGATCTCCGGCTCGCCGACCGTGATCGCCGGGGTCGTCTACTTCTCGACGCTGAAGCGCCGGACGTACGCCCTCGACGCGCGCACGGGGCGGCTCCTCTGGACGTATCCGGACGGGAAGTACACGCCCGTCGTCACGGACGGCAAGCGGCTCTACCTCGTCGGCTACGCCAGGGTGTACGGGCTGGTCGAGCGGCCGTCGAAGTAGGCTGACGCGATGCGCTACGCCGTCACCGGAGCCGCGGGGTTCATCGGCTCGCACCTCTCCGAGGCCCTGCTCGAGGCCGGTCACGACGTCGTCGGGATCGACTGCTTCACCGACTACTACGACCGCGAGTCGAAGGAGGAGAACGCGCGCGGGCTCGACGTGCGGCGCGTCGACCTCTCCGCCGATCCGATCGACCTCGCGGGCTTCGACGGCGTCTTCCACCTCGCGGGCCAGCCCGGCGTGCGGAGCTTCGGCGACGTCTTCCCGCTCTACCTGCGCCACAACGTGCTCGCGAGCCAGCGCGTCTTCGAGGCCGCGGCGCGCGACGGCGTCCGCGTCGTCTTCGCCTCCTCGTCGTCGATCTACGGCGCCGCGGAGCGCTACCCGACTCCCGAGGACACCGCGCCGGCGCCGCTCTCGCCCTACGGGATCACGAAGCTCGCGTGCGAGCACCTCGCGCGCGCCTACGCCCGGAGCTTCGAGCTCGATGTCGTCGTCCTGCGCTACTTCAACGCGTTCGGCCCGAGGCAGCGGCCCGACATGGCGTTCACGCGGGTCGTGCTCGCGCTCGCCGAGGGCCGGCAGTTCACGCTCTTCGGCGACGGCACGCAGAGCCGCGGCTGGACGTACGTGGCGGACGTCGTCTCGGCGACGATCGCGGCGATGGAGCGGGGCAGCGGCACCTTGAACGTCGGCGGCGGCACCGAGGCGTCGATGCGCGAGACGATCGAGATCCTCGAGCGGATCTCCGGCCGCACGCTCGACCTCCGCACCGAGGAGGCCGTGCCCGGCGACCAGCAGCGCACCAACGCGGATACGACACGCATCCGCGAGCAACTCGGCTGGGAGCCCCGCGTCTCGCTCGAGGACGGCCTCCGCGCCGAATGGAACTGGGCCTGGGATAGGGTGGGCGCGCGATGAGCCGGCCCGCAGGCACACCCGATCTCGACGCCGAGCAGGAGGTCGACCTCGGCGGCATGTGGCGCACGATCGCGTCGCGCCGGTGGCTCCCGGCCGGCGGGCTCGTCCTCGGCGGCCTCGTCGGGGCGATCCTCTCGCTCGGCGGCGGCCAGGTCTACAAGGCGGACGCGACGGTCTTCCTCGGCCAGCCGTTCTCGCCGAACGGAAACGCGCCCGTCCAGAGCCTCGCGACGAACCCCCGCACGGTCGGCACGATCGTCCACTCCGAGTACGCGCTCAAGCGGGCCGCGGC
The DNA here is from genome assembly GCA_036820565.1 of Gaiellaceae bacterium. GTDB lineage: Bacteria > Actinomycetota > Thermoleophilia > Gaiellales > Gaiellaceae > DAISLG01. Next base: position 6,545 of record DAISLG010000108.1, read on the forward strand.
CGTCGCCGGCCTCCACGTCGGCGCGCTGCGCGGCAAGGTCTCGACCTCGACCGTCGCCGCGCCCGCCGGTCAGACCAAGGTCGGCGGCAGCCAGCTCGTCGTGATCTCCGTGCAGGGGCGCAAGCCTCGGAAGACCGAGGACGCTGCGAACGAGCTCGCCAGGATCGTGGTCGGCGCGCCCGGCGTCTCGGGCTACGTCCGGACGAAGATCGCGGCGTTCAATGTGCAGCTCGCGAGCGAGCAGAAGCAGCTCAACTCGCTCGTCCCGCGCGTCAACGCCCTCAACGCGGCGCTCCGCTCGCGCGGCCTCGCCCCGCTCGACCAGCTCGCCCTGATCAGCCAGCTCGACAACGCCGAGGCGCGCCGCGGCCAGCTGCTCGACCTCCAGTCGACGACGCAGCAGCAGCTCTCGCTCGCCGAGGACGTCGAGAGCGCCCAGGTCGTCACGCCCGCCGCCGCCGTCAAGTCGACCGCGCGCAGCCGGCGCAACTCGATCCTCGTCGGGGCGCTGATCGGCCTGATCCTCGGGAGCCTCGCGGCCCTCGCGTGGGACTCGCTGGCCACACGCGCGCGCACCGCCTAGCTCGATGCTGGACGGCAAGCGCATCGCCGTCGTCGTCCCGGCCCACGACGAGGAGGCGCTGATCGCGACGACCGTCGCCGGGATCCCCGGCTTCGTCGACAGGATCTTCGTCGTCGACGACGCCTCGACGGACGAGACCGGCGCCCGCGCCGGAGCGGACCCGCGCGTCGAGCTGATCCGCCACGAGCGGAACCGCGGCGTCGGCGCCGCGATCGTCACCGGCTACGTGCGCGCCCGCGACGAGCGCTTCGACGTCACCTGCGTGATGGCCGGCGACAACCAGATGGATCCGGCCGAGCTCGAGTCGATCGCGCGCCCGGTCGTCGACGGCGAGGTCGACTACGCGAAGGCGAACCGCCTCTTCACCGGCCAGGCGTGGGAGCTGATCCCGCACACGCGCTACCTCGGGAACGCCGTCCTCTCGCTGCTGACGAAGATCTCGTCGGGCTACTGGCACGTCGCCGACTCGCAGGCCG
>DAISLG010000109.1:0-7517 GCA_036820565.1 Gaiellaceae bacterium
CCCGCCGCTCCTCCTGGCCGGGCTCGACCGCGACGGGGCCGGGCGCGACCCCGCACACGCGCACCTCGGGCGCGAGCGCGCGTGCGAGCACGCGGGTGAGCATCGCCTGGGCGGCCTTCGCCGCGCAGTGGGGCGCGAACGACGGCCACGGCTGGTAGGCGGCGACGTCCTCGATCACGACGACGACGCCCTTCGCCGCGCGCAGGCTCGGCGCCGCAGCCTGGGTCAGGAAGAACGTCCCTTTCGCGGTCACGTCGAACGCGGCGTCCCAGTCGGCCTCGGTCACCTCCTCGACCGGCTTCGGGTCGAAACCCGCGCCGGCGGCGTGGACGAGCAGGTCGAGCCGGTCGCCGGCCCGTTCGGCGAGCGCCCGCGCGCCCGCGACCGTCGCGAGGTCGCCGTCCCGGCTCCCGGCCGCGATCACGTCCCAGCCCTCCGCCTCGAGCCGATCGACGATCGCCACGCCGAGCTTCCCGGTTGCACCGCTTACCAGGGCTTTCTTATTCGGAAGACGTGAAGTCATGTACGGGTCCAGTAAATCACGCGCCATCTGTGACTTGGAATTCGGGCGCGCGGGTACGTGGGCGGCATGAAGCTCAGCCCCGTTCTCGTCTATCGCAAGGCGTAAAGGCTCTGTAAGCACGCCGCACGGATCGCGGAGGATCCGCGTCATTTGTTCTGTACGACACGAAACTGATCCGAAAAAAGGGGATTCCATGCGTAAGGCACTACTCCTGATGCTGTCCGTCGCCGCGCTCGTCGCAGCGGCTCCCGCATCCGCGAAGACCGTTACGGTCGCGATCACGAAGGCCGGATACGTCCCGAGCTCGCTGACCATCCCGGTCGGCGACACGGTCACGTGGACGAACTCCGACACGGCCAACCACCAGGTGGCCTCCCAGACTGCGCCGTTCGCGTCGCCGGTCCTGAAGCCGACGGAGAGCTACTCGTACACGTTCGCGGCGGCCGGGAAGTACCAGGTCACCGATCCGCTCGTGAAGAACCTGAAGATGACGGTCACCGTGACCGGCACTCCGCCGCCCGCGAACGGCACTGTCACGCTCGCCGCGTCGCGGACCGTGCTCGTCTACGGCGGCAAGGTCACGCTGTCGGGCACGCTCTCGACGCAGCAGGCCGGGCAGACGGTCGACATCCTCGCGCAGCAGTGCGGCGCGTCGGCGGCGACCAAGCTGACGACCGTCACGACGACGACCGGCGGCGCCTACACGTACCTGGCGCAGCCGCTCAAGAACACGACCTACACGGTCAAGGTCAAGAACAGCACGAGCCCGGCGGTCACGGTCAACGTGCGTCCGCTGATCCGCCTCGGCAAGATCGCTCCGCGCCGCTTCTCGGTGCGCGTGTCGGCCGCCGAGTCGTTCGCCGGCAAGTACGTCTCGTTCCAGCGCTTCAACGCCGCGACGAGCCGCTGGGTCGTCGTCCGCTCCGCGGTCCTCCGCCCCGGCACCGGCGCGGTCGACCCGACCGTGATCTCGTCGGTCACGCTCACGGCCAAGGTCAAGGCCCGCACGCGCGTCCGCGTGGTCATGAGTCAGACCGCCGTCGGCACCTGCTACAAGCCGTGGCGCTCGAACGTGATCTACGCCTAGGAAACGAACTTCCGAGCAGGGGAGCGTGGGCTACGAGCCCGCGCTTCCCTGCGCCCGGTCGTAGTTCCGCGAGACGGCGTCCCAGTTGACGACGTCCCACCAGGCTGCGAGGTAGTCCGGGCGCCGGTTCTGATACTCGAGGTAGTAGGCGTGCTCCCAGACGTCGATCCCGAGGAGCGGCGTCTTCCCCTCCATCACGGGCGAGTCCTGGTTCGGGGTGGAGACGACCGCCAGCCCGGTCCCGTCGTGGACGAGCCAGGTCCAGCCGCTGCCGAACCGCTTCACCCCGGCGTCGTTCACCTGGGTCTTCAGCTCGTCGATCCCGCCGAAGGTGTCCGTGATCGCGTCGGCGAGCGGGCCGCCGAGCTCAGCGCCGCCGGGAGCCATGATCTCCCAGAAGAGCGTGTGGTTCGCGTGACCGCCGCCGTTGTTGCGGACCGGCGCCTGCTTCTCGGCGGGCAGGCTGTCCACGTTCGTGAGCACCGCCTCGAGCGGGCGGCCGTCCCACTCCGTTCCCTCGAGGGCGGCGTTCAGGTTCGTCACGTAGGCCTGGTGGTGCTTGTCGTGGTGGATCCGCATCGTCTGCTCGTCGATCGTCGGCTCGAGCGCGGCGTAGTCGTAGGGAAGAGGGGGAAGCTCGTACGGCATCTGGTTCGCTCCTTTGGGTCGCTCGGGGTGAGGATATGCTCCGAACCGCCTTTGCAGTCGAGAACCCAAGGAGTCCCATGGCGCTAGCGTTCAACTTCGAGGAGATCACGGCCCGCGAGCTCAAGCCGAGCCTGCTGGAGCTCGACGGCATCTCGCGCGAGTCGGTCGAGGCCCACTACAAGCTCTACCAGGGCTACGTCGCGAAGCGGAACGAGATCCTCGGGAAGCTGAACGGCGTCGATCTCGCCTCCGCGAACCAGGTCTACTCGGAGGTCCGCGCCCTCAAGGTCGAGCTCTCCTTCGCGGTCGGCGGGATCAAGAACCACGAGGTCTACTTCGAGCACCTCGGCGGCAACGGCGGCGATCCAGACGGTCTGATCGGCGACCTGATCGAGCGCGACTTCGGCTCGGTGGTGGACTGGCGCAACGACCTGAAGGCGACCGGGATGGCCGGCCGCGGCTGGGCCTGGACCGCCTACGACTGGGACGAGGGGCGCCTCTACAACTACATCGGCGACGCCCAGAACACGTACCCGATCTGGAACGCGACGCCGCTCGTCGCGCTCGACGTCTACGAGCACGCCTACTTCATGGACTTCGCCACCGACCGCGCCGGCTACATCGAAGCGTTCTTCGCGAACCTCGACTGGTCGGTCGTGAACGACTGGGCCTCGCGCTACCAGATCCGAAAATAGACGTCGCGATCGTCATCGTCGCCGGCTACCTGGCGGGCTCGTGCCCGTTCGGGTACTGGCTCGTGCGCCTGCTCAAGCACGAGGACATCCGCAAGGTCGGGAGCGGCTCGATCGGGGGCTCGAACGTGTGGCGCACCTACGGCCGCTGGTACGGCGCGCCGGTCGTCCTGCTCGACATGGCGAAGGGGTTCGCGCCCGCGTTCGTCGGCGTCCTCTGGATCTCGCACATCGCCGGGATCCTCGCGGGCGCGGCCGCGATGGCCGGGCACGCGCGGCCGCTCTTCCTGCGGTTCGCCAAGGGCGGGAAGATGGTCGCGACGGCGGCCGGGGCCTTCATCGGCGTCGCCCCGATCGTCGGCCTCGCGGTCGCGCTGTTCTGGCTCGTGGCGTTCGTGCTCTCCCGCTACACGTCGGTGGCCTCGGTGGCGTCCGCGCTCGCGATTCCCGTGCTGGCGGTCGCGTTCGGCGAGCCGAACTCGGTCGTGATCTTCGCGGCGGCGGCGGGTGTCGCCGTGATCGTGCTCCACCGGGCGAACCTGAAGCGGCTGCGAGCGGGCACCGAGAGCCGCTTCCGCCTGCGCAAGACCGCGCGCGTCTAGCGATCCCCGTGGCCGGCGTCTCGATCGACCTGCCGCCCGCCGCCGCCGCCGCCGACGCCGTGCTCGTCGCGGGGCTCGCCGAGCTCGTCAACCGCGTGTACGCCGTCGCCGAGGAAGGGCTCTGGAGCGAGGATCATGTGCGAACGACGACCGGCGAGCTGGCCGATGGGATCCGCGACGGCGAGATCGCCGTGGCGCGGCTCGACGGGCGGGTCGTCGGCTCCGTCTGCATCCGGCAGCTCGATCCTCGAACGGGCGGGTTCGGCATGCTCGTCGCGGCCCCGGAGCATCGGGGGATCGGCGTCGGCCGAGAGCTCGTGCTCTTCGCGGAGGCGCTCGCCCGCTCGCGCGGCCTCTCCACGATGCAGCTCGAGCTGCTCGTGCCGAGGGCGTGGACGCATCCCGGCAAGCAGTTCCTGCACGACTGGTACACGAGGTTCGGCTACCGCATCGTCAGCACGTCCGACTTCGCGGAGGCCGAGCCGGTCGCCGCGCGGCACCTCGCCACGCCGTGCGACTACGTGATCTACCGGAAGGATCTCTAGGCGCCGGTGAGCCACTCGCGCAGCTCGGTGTGACGAGCGGCCGTGGCCGCGCCCGCGAGCTCGCCGCGAATCTCCCCGACCGTGCCGGTACGTTCCGCGAGGACGTCGTGGTTGTGGATCGTCTCGAGGTTGAGCTGCCGCGAGAAGAGGAAGTCACCGTCGGCGAGCTGCGGGTACGTGTCGAGTGTCTCCTTCAGCGCGAGCCGGACGGAGTCCTCGACGAAGCGCGGCTGGAGGTGAGCGTGCTCGACCAGGAAGAGCTCGTCGGGCCGCTTCAGCAGCGCGTAGACGGGCGAGCTCATCGAGCGCTCGACGATCGCGACGAGCTGCTCGGCGTTGACCGGCTCGTCCGTTCCGACGTAGAGGGTGCCCCTGCCGCGCTGGTTGTGCGTGGCGAGCGGGACGAGCTCGAGGATCCGGTCGACGTCCTCGAAGCCGGCTTCGCGGAGCCGGTCCGCGGCCGCCCCGCGAACCATGCCCTGCGCGCAGGGGCACGCGTTGATGCCCGTCGCCTCGACCCCGACGACACGGCGCGAACCTGCGGCCGACGCTGCGGCGATCCCGATCAGCGAGACGATCTCCTGCGTCGCGAGCTTGCTCACGGGCGTCGTGCGCTCCAGCGGGTAGCGCGCGACGATCTTCACCTCCGCGCGGAGGGCGTCCTGCCGCTCGAGGATGTGACGGGCGATGTGCTCCGCGAGCGTCTCGACGAGGAACGCCTCGCCGATCACGACTTCGTCGATCGCCTCGCCGAAGAGCTCGGGGAACCGGGACATGTGGACGCCCTTCTGCGCCGGGTCGAGGTCGACCGCGCACTCGATCTCGGCCGCGATCAGCTTCTCCTCGCCGCCGTGGCTGATCCGGATCGCCTTGGAGACGCCGGTGACGCCCGCGCGTGTCAGGCCGAGCTGGACCTCGGGGACTGAGGCCTGGAGATCGTCGGCGATGCGCGGTTCCGTCATGCTAGGAGCAAGTATGGCCGACGACCCCGCGTTCGCCCGCCTCGTCTCGCTGGCGTGCCACGACCTGCGGACGCCGCTTGCGACGGTGTACGGCTTCGCCCGCACGCTCTCCCGCGGCGGCGAGCTCGAGGACCCGCAGGCCCGGTACGTGGGGATGATCGAGGCCGCCTCCGGGCAGATGGGCGAGCTGCTCGACCAGCTCGGCGTCGTCGCGAGGATCGAGAGCAACCGCTACGAGCCGGCGCTGCGCGAGGCCGACACGCTCGCGCTCGCGCAGGCCGCCGCCGAGCGGGTCGGCGAGTCGGTCGGCGTGTCCGGCGAGGGCGCCGCGCTCGAGACCGACGTCGAGTCGGTCGAGACGGCGCTGGCCTCGCTCGCCCTGTGCGCGGTCCGCCACGGCGGCGTGCCGCACGTCGACATCGCCGTCGCCGGCCGCGAGTTCGCGATCGCGCCGATCGCCGAAGCCGCCGGCCCGATCATCCTCGGCGAGGAGCTTCGCGACCTCGGCGCCGCGGTCGCCGTCCGCACCGTCTCCGCGCTAGGCGGCTCCGTCTCGCTCGACGGCGAGACGCTCCGGATCGTGCTCTAACCGTCCGGCGAGCCATCGCTGGAAGGCGTGGACGAGCGCCTCGCTCGAGAGGAGCAGGCGGCCATGCTCGACGAGGCCCGAGCGCATCCCCCGGTGCACCGCCTCGACGAGGGCGGTGTCCTCGGCGCCGACCTGGTCGTCGAACGCGAAGAACTCCGCGAGCGTCGCCGCGTCCGCGTCCGGCGCGAAGAAGTAGTCGAGGTAGCGCGTCGTCCGCTCGGCGCCGGCCGGGAGGATCGGCCCGATCGAGAGGTTCGCGGGCCCGGGGAAGACGTTGATCGCCGTGTTCGGCCAGACGAGGTGGAACTGGCCGCCGCTGCCGTCGTCGCGCGCCGCGCAGAGCTGCGCGGCGAACGTCTCGTGCGGCTCGAGTACGTAGCGGTCGGGATGCACGTCGACCGCGGCGCTGAAGCCGGGGTGCGCGCTCGGGCAGTGGTAGCACTCGAGGAAGTTCTCGACCGCGATCTTCCAGTTCGCCGCGAGGTCGGAGCGGATGCGGGAGTGGAAGGCGAGCGAGTCGACGTCGATCACTCGCGCGAGGAGGTCGGGCAGCTCGCCGAGCGTGTCCGCGAGCGGGGCGGCCCCGGGGGCGGGGTTGACGAAGAGGAATGGCCCCCAGGTGTCGACGGAGGCGGGGACGAGCGACCAGTCGGCGGCGTCGAAGCCGGGTTCCCGGTCGGAGCGCGGCGCGGCGCGCAGCGACCCGTCGAGGTCGTACGTCCACGCGTGGTAGCCGCACTGGATCGTCTCGCGCCTCCCGCAGCCCTCGACGAGCAGCGAGCCGCGGTGGCGGCACACGTTCAGATGCGCGCGGAGGGCTCCCTCGCGGTCGCGGACGACGAGGATCGGTACGTCGCCGGCCCACGTCGCGAGGAACGAGCCCGGCTCGGAGACCTCGGCTGCACGCCCCGCGTACTGCCAGCTCCGCGCGAAGACGAGATGCTGCTCGCGGCGCAGTTGCTCCGGGTCGGAGTACCAGCTGAACGGCAGGGTATGGCCCTGCTCGAGCATGGCTCGGAGCTTACGCGCGCAGGGCGACCGCGTCGATGCCCGGCTCGTAGCAGCCGCGGCAGCGGGCCTCGTACGAGTCGAGCGCGCCGACGACGATCGTCTCGCCCGCGAACGGCGCCGGCTGGCCGCCGACGAGGCGCTGCGTCAGCGTCGCCGGGCCGCCGCAGCGGTGGCAGACGGCCTGGAGCTTGTCGACGAAGTCCGCGATGCAGAGCAGCTCGGGCATCGCCCCGAACGGCAGCCCGCGGAAGTCCTGCGCGAGCCCGCCCGCGACGACACGGGCGCCCCCGTCGGCGAGGCGCTTGATCACGTCGACGATGCCGACGTCGAAGAACTGCACCTCGTCGATCCCGACCGCGTCGTAGCCCTCGGCCATCCGGAAGACCTCCTCCGACGAGGATGCCGCGGCCGCCCGCATCTTCGCGCCGGCGTGGCTGACGACGTGCCCGACGTCGTACCGTGAGTCGATCACGGGCTTGACGATCAGCACGCGCAGGCCCGCGATCTCGGCGCGCCGCACGCGCCGGATCAGCTCCTCGCTCTTGCCGCTGAACATCGGGCCGCAGACGACCTCGATCCAGCCGCCGCGCTCGGGGTGCGTTCGGATCATCAGGTCGGCAGTCTACGAGGGGGTCCCGACGTCACCTGAGCAGCCGCGACAGCCGGCGGTCCTTCAGCACCCGCCCGTCGGTCTGGCAGTCCGGGCAGTAGAAGATCGTGTGCTCCTCGAAGTCGATCTGCTCGATCGGGTGGCTGCAGACGTAGCAGGGCTCGCCGAGCTTCCGGTGGACGCGGTAGACGTCCGCGTCCTTCGCCTCGCGCTCTCGGAGCTCGAGGCCGCGGGCGAGCTCCTCGCGG
>DAISLG010000110.1:0-7503 GCA_036820565.1 Gaiellaceae bacterium
CGCCAGGCGGCGACGGACGAGACGAACATCATCTTCGGCGCGACGATCGACGAGCGCCTGACCGGCCAGGTCTGGGTGACGGTCGTGGCCACCGGGCTCGGCGGCACGAGACGGCGCGCGTTCATGAGCCCGATCGGCTCGGGCCGCGACGACGAGCCGGACGTGCCGAGCTTCCTGCGCGACTAGGAATCCCTCCTAGACCAGGTCGAGCACGAGCGCGCTGAACGCGAACGCCAGCGTCAGGCACGCGCCCACGAGCGCGACCCGAACCGTCCAGCGGCGCACGGCGGGGCGGCTGCGGACGAGGTAGAGGCCGCTCAGCGAGCCGAACGAGATCCCGATCAGCGTCTCGACGGCGTGGAAGGCGATCCCGGTCGAGAGCGCTTGCGTCATCCCGATCCCGCGGCTCTGGAGCGCGACGGCGACGGCGCCGCTGACGACGCCGATGTTCCCGGGCGTGAGCGGCATCGCGCCGGCGAGGTCGATCGCCGGGATGATCACGAGCGCGGCGAGCAGCGGGTGGCTGACGCCGAGCGCGACCGCGACGGCCGCCGCTGCGCCCATCCGGGCGAGTGACGACAGCGCCATCCACGCGATCACCTGGGCGGCAGCGCGCGGGGAGCGCTCGAGCGTCGCGAGCGCCTCGAAGAAGTGGGCGAAGCGGCCGCTGCCGCGCGCGAGCCAGGCGGCGGCGGCAAGGGCGACCACGACGGCGCAGAGCACCAGCGCGGGCCAGGCGGGCAGCGCGCCGCTCGCCGAGGCGGCGAGCACGAAGCCGGCGAGGGTGAGGCAGTGCGCCGCCATCAGGGCCGCGTACACGCCGCCGGTCGTCCACATCCGCTCCGGGCCGTCGAGCGCCTTCGAGAAGAGGGCGATCCGGACGGCGTCGCCGAGCTTCGCCGGCACGAACGAGTTGACGAGCGCGCCGACGCCGTAGCGGGCCGAGGCGTCGCCGAAGCCGATCCGCCCGCCGCAGGCGACGATCGCGGCGCGCCAGGCGGCGACGGCGCAGAGCACCGCGACGAGGAAGCCGCCCGCCGCGACGGCGAGCCAGGGCCGCGAGGCGCCGCCGAGGCCCGAGACGGCGTGACTCACCCTCGATCCGAGGAGCTGCGGCGTCGCCGCGACAGCGACCAGGGCGGCGAGCGCGCCGAGCGACGCGATCAGCCTCGGGGTGGTCAGATGGCAGCGTTCGAGCATCGGTGTAGTCCCAGACTCCGCGGGCGGTGGACGGTTAGTGATGAAACGGTCAGGACTCTGCAAAGGGTTCCCTTCCCATCGGCCCGTTACCCTGAACCCATGAGAGGCGCCGTCGCCGCAGGGCATCCGCTGACCGCCGAGGCGGGCGCGCGCGTCCTGGCCGACGGCGGCAACGCCGTGGACGCGTGCGTCGCGGCCGGGCTCGCGTCCTGGGTCGCCGAGAGCCCGCTGACGGGGCCGGGCGGGGGCGGGTTCATGCTCGTCCATCGCGCCCACGACCGCTCCACGCGCGTGCTCGACTTCTTCACGGCGATGCCCGGCCTCGGGCTCGACGGCGCCGGGCCTGGCCGGATGGACGAGATCGACGTCGACTTCTCCGGCGGCTCGACGCAGGTGTTCGAGATCGGCGCGGCCTCCTGCGCCGTCCCGGGGACGACGCACGGCCTCGAGGCGGCGCACCGGTCGTTCGGGACGCTGCCGTGGGCGACGCTGTTCGAGCCGGCGCTCGAGCTCGCCCGAACGGGGGTCGAGCTGACGCGCGAGCAGGCGTACCTGCACGCGATCCTCGACCTGATCCTGCGCCACACCGCCGAGGGCCGCGCGATCTACGGCGAGCGTGACCGGCTCGCCGCCGGCGACCGGCTCGTGATGGCCGACCTCGCCGGGACGCTGGAGCTGCTCGCACGGGAAGGCGCCGCGGCGTTGCAGCGCGGCGACCTCGCCGAGGCCCTCGTCGCGCACGTACGCGCCGGCGGCGGGACGATCACCGCGCGCGACCTCGCCGAGTACCGGGTGATCAGGCGCCGCCCGATCCGGGCGGAGTACGCGGGCCACGAGTTCCTCTCGAACCCGCCGCCTTCCCACGGAGGCGTGCTGATCGCGTACGCGCTCCGGCTGCTCGACAGGCTCGACGGCGGGGCGGCCGGGAGCGCCGAGGCGCTCGCCGCGCTGGCGGGCGTGATGCGCGAGGCCGGCCGCGCGCGCGGCCTCGACCGGCGGCGGCTCGAGGCGGGCGAAAACGACGCGCTCGACCGGATCGCGCAGGGCGTGGCGGCGGAGCGAGAGGCGGCCGAGCCGAGCGGGACGACCCACATCTCCGTCGTCGACGGCGCCGGGAACGCGGCCGCGCTGACCGTCTCGACCGGCGCCGGCTCCGGCGTCGTCGTCCCGGGGACCGGCATCCAGCTGAACAACATGCTCGGGGAGTTCCACCTCGACCGGCCGCCGCGGGCCGGCGCGCGGCTCGCCAGCATGATGTCGCCGTCGCTCGTCCTGCGAGACGGGCGGCCGCGGCTCGTCGTCGGGAGCGCCGGCTCGCTCCGCCTGCGGAATGCTGTCCTCCAGATCGTCGTCAACGTCGTCGGGCACGGCCTGCCCGTCGAGGAGGCGATCGACCGGCCGCGCATCCACCTCGAGGAGCCGCAGCTCCATTGCGAGGGCGGGCACGACGCGGCGGAGCTCGACCGGCTCGAGGCCCGGGGCTGGGAGCTCGTCCGCTGGCGGCGGCAGAACCTGTTCTTCGGCGGCGTCTCCGCGGTCGAGGTGCGGGAGGACGGCACCCTCGCGGCGGCCGGCGACCCGCGCCGCGGCGGCAGCGGCCTCGTCACATGAGCGTCGAGGTGCGGGCGGCAGATCCCGGCGACGCCGCGGCGCTCGTCGCGCTCGCCGAGGAGGTCGGCGTCGAGCCCGAGGGCTGGCTGATCTCCGACAGTGCCTGGCGGAGCGTCGCCGACGAGCGGCGCTACATCAGGGCGCTACGGCGCTTCCCGGACGCGGCGCTCTTTGTCGCGTCCTGCGAGGACGGCATCGTCGGCCGGCTGTCGCTCGCGCGCGACCCGCATCCCGCCTCCCGTCACGTCGCCGACCTCGGGCTGATGGTCGCTCGCTCGCACCGCCGCCGTGGGGTCGGCCGGGCGCTGCTCGCGGCCGCGGAGGAGTGGGCCCGGTCTGCGGGCGTGACGAAGCTCGAGCTGCACGTCTTCCCGCACAACACGGGCGCGATCGCGCTGTACGAACACGCGGGCTACGAGCACGAAGGCGTCCGCCGCGCCCAGCTCCGCCGCGAGAGCGGCGAGGTCGTCGACGCGATCGTGATGGCCAAGCTGCTCTAGATGCTTGATCGCTAGGCGGGGTCGAGCGGGGCGACTTTGCCGTTCTTCGAGGCGCGCTCGCGCAGCTCCGTCTCGAGGACGAGGGCCTCGACTGCCTGCTGCATCAGCTCCGAGAGACGCGCCAACCGCTGGCGCGGTGAGAGCATCGCGAGCAGCTCCTGCTTGATCGCGGTGCCGAAGTCGACGCGGGCTGCGAGCTCGAACGAGAGCTCGGGCGAGTCCGGGGCCGGGATCTCGACCTCCGCCTCGGTCAGCTCGCTCAGCCGGCGGAACAGCTCGAGCGCCCGCTCGGCGTCGGCGGTCTCGGGCGGGTCGTCCTCGTCGCCGACGGGCTCGATCTCGCCCGTCTGGAACGAGCGGCCCGACGTCAGCTCGAGCAGGCGGAAACGGCTGCCGCCCTCGATCACGATGTTCATGCGCCCGTCGTCGGCCACGTCGAGCACCTCCCCGACGCGCGCGCGGGTCCCGATCTCGTGGACGGCACCGTCCTCGGCCAGGACGAGCCCGAACTCCGAGCCGGTCGCGAGGCACTCGGCGACGAGCTCCTTGTAGCGCGGCTCGAAGATGTGGAGCGGGATGCGTTCGGTCGGGAGCAGCACGAGCTCGAGCGGGAAGAGGCCGATCTCCGCCATGGACAGAGCCTATGCTTTCGGCCGTGGGTTCCGGTTTCTTCCGCCGATCGGTCGCCGACCTCGTCCCCTACGAGCCCGGCCGGCCCGTCGAGGAGGTGCAGCGCGAGCTCGGGCTCGCCCGCGTGATCAAGCTCGCCTCGAACGAGGGGCCGTTCGGGCCGTTCCCGGCCGCCCTCGAGGCGCTCGCGCGCTCGTCGCTCGAGCTGAATCGCTACCCGGACGGCGGCACCTTCCGGCTGCGGGCCGCGATCGCCGAGCGCCACGGCGTCCCGCCGGAGCAGGTCGCGGTCGCCGCGGGCGCCGACGGCGCGATCGACGGGCTCTCGCAGGCCGTGCTCGAGCCGGGCGACGAGATCGTGTGCGGCTGGCCCTCCTTCCCGAGCTACGTGATCTACGCGCTCAAGCTCGGCGCCGTGCCGGTGAAGGTGCCGCTGACCGCCCATCGCTACGACCTCGACGCCCTGCTCGCGGCGATCGGCCCGCGCACGAAGATCGCCTACGTCTGCCATCCGAACAACCCGACCGGGACGATCAACCCGCGCGCCGAGCTCGACGCGTGGTTCGACCGCGTGCCCGGGCACGTCCTCACCGTGCTCGACCAGGCGTACTTCGAGTACATCGAGGATCCCGACTACGTCGACGGGATCGAGGTCTACGCGAAACAGGGCCGCCGCGTGCTCGTCCTGCGCACGTTCTCGAAGATCTTCGGGCTCGCCGGGCTCCGGGTCGGCTACGGGGTCGGCCCCGAGGACGTCGTCCGCGAGCTGGGCAAGGTGCGGAGGCCGTTCGACCTGACCACCTCGGCGCAGGAGGCAGCGATCGCGAGCCTCGGCGACGAGGCCGAGGTGGCGCGCCGCCGCTCCGTCAACGCCGAGGGGCGCGTCCTGCTCGGTGCCGCGCTCCGGGAGAACGGGCTCGAGCCCGCGGAGGGCGCCGTCGCGAACTTCCTCTTCGCCGAGGTCGGCGAGGACTCTCGGCCCCTGTTCGAGCGGCTCCTGCGCGAGGGCGTGATCGTGCGCCCGACCGGCGGGTTCGGGGCCCCGGGCGCGATCCGGGTCACGGTCGGGACGCTCGAGGAGAACGCGTTCTTCGCGGAGGCGCTCGGCCGGGTTCTCAGCGTGCGCTAGATCGTTTACCTTTTGTAGTTCTTGGCAAGCCGGCCCCTCCGACGCCAGCTGGACCTCCTTCGGCATGCGTCGAGCTTCCGGCTGCTCTTTTCGGCCGCGCTGGGATCCGGGATCGGCACCTGGCTCGCGACGATCGCCTTGACGGTCGACGTCTACGACAAGACCCATTCCGCGAGCTGGGTGAGCGCGCTGATGATCGCGGCCTTCGTACCGACGATCTTCGTCGGATTGGCGCTCGGATCGATGGTCGACCGGCTCTCGCGCTGGGGCCTGATGATCTCCGCCGACGTCGTCCGGTGCGGGATCTTCCTCGCGCTGCCGTTCATCGACTCGGCGCTCGTGATCGTGGCGCTCGCCGGCCTCGCCGGGTTCGCGAACGCGTTCTTCCGGCCGGCCGTCCTCGCCGGCGTGCCGAATCTCGTCGCCGACGAGGACGTCACCGCCGCGAACGCGCTCCTCGTCTCGAGCGAGTACGCCGCGATCTCGATCGGGCCGATCGCCGGCGGCGCGCTCGTCGCCGCCTTCGGGACCGCGCCCGCCTACTGGCTCAACGCGGCGACGTTCCTCCTTTCGGCCGCCCTGATCGCGCGGATCCCCCGGACGGAGCTCCAGAGCGAGCAGAGCCTCTCCCGCGGCCACCTGCGCGACATCCGAGACGGCGTCGCCGTCGTCGTCGGATCTCGTCCGCTGCTGACCGTCCTCGCGGCGATGAACATCATCGTGATCGCGCAGGCGTTCATCAACGTCTCCGAGATCGTCCTCGCCAAGGTCTCGTTCCACTCGGGCTCGCTCGGATTCGGGCTCCTGTGGACCGGCAGCGGGATCGGCCTGATCGCCGGCAGCGTGCTCTGCGAACGCCTGGTGGAGCGCTTCGGCGTGCGCCGCGTCTATCCGTGGTCGCTGGTCGTCTTCGCAGCCGGCATCGGGGCGGCTGCCATCTCGCCGAACGTCTGGGTCGCCGCCGTGTTCATGGTCGTGTCGGGACTCGGCAACGGGCCCGTCGTCGTCTCGAACATCACGCTCGTCCAGCGGGGCGCGCCAGACCGGGTTCGCGGTCGCGCCTTCACGCTGATCATGAGCACGAACTTCGTCGTCCTCGGAAGCGCCTTGGCCGTCGCCGGGCCCCTCACGGACGCATTCGGAGCGCGGGTCCTCTACGGGGTCAGCGCCGGTGCCCTCGTGATCGCGGCCGTGGTCGCCCACCTCCTGATCCGCGGCGTCGGCGTCGGCGACGTGGATGAGGAGGGCGCGTCGGACGCCCCCACCAACGTCGAGCTCCTGCCGCTGCCCGCCGGCGAGGCGGCGGTCGGAGACGCCCCCGCCGAGTTGACGCGCGACTAGAGTCTCGCCGTGGCCGGGCGCCGAGAGTGGACGCTCGAATCGCTCGCGGCCGGGGTGCGCGCGGGCGACAAGCGCGCGCTCGCGCGGGCGATCACGCTGGTCGAGAATGGCGCCCCGGTCGCCTACGAGCTCGTCCGCGAGATCTATCCGGACACGGGCCGCGCCTACTCGGTCGGCGTCACGGGCCCGCCGGGCGTCGGCAAATCGAGCCTGATCTCGACGCTCGTCCGGCACGTCCGCGCGCTCGAGCGCTCGGTCGGCGTCCTCTCCGTCGACCCGTCGAGCCCGTTCACGCACGGCGCCCTCCTCGGCGACCGCATCCGGCTTGCCGACCACTTCCTCGACCCGGAGGTCTTCATCCGCTCGATGGGGACGCGCGGCCACCTCGGCGGCCTGGCCGAGACGACCCTCCAGGTGATGCTGGTGCTCGACGCGGCCGGAAAGGACCTGCTCTTCCTCGAGACGGTCGGTGCCGGCCAGAGCGAGGTCGAGGTGATCGGGATCGCCGACACCGTCCTGCTCGTGCTGATGCCGGGCTCCGGCGACTCGATCCAGGCGCTCAAGGCCGGGATCATGGAGATCCCGGACGTGATCGCGATCAACAAGATGGATCACCCGGCGGCGAAGACGATGATGAGCGAGGTGCGCTCGATCCTCTCGCTCGACCGCGACCGCTCGTGGCGGCCCCCGATCGTGCTGACCGAGGCCGTGCGCGGCGAGGGCGTCGAGGAGCTCTGGGGGAAGGTCGAGGAGCATCGCGCCCACCTCGAGGCGGACGGGCAGCTCGAGGAGCGGCGGCGCACGAACCTCGCGAAGGAGGTCTTCGCCGTCGCGTCGGCGCGGGCGAAGGAGCACCTCCAGCGGGCGGTCGCCGACGATCCCGAGCTGCGGCGACTGCTGGACGAGGTACAAAGGAGGCAACTCGACCCCCTCACGGCCGTGCGGGAGATCATGGAGAAGGTGTTCGACCTTGGCGACGGAGACGATTCCCAGCCTGCGTGACATCGAGGAGGCGCGCGCCCGCCTCGACGGGGTCGCGCGCGTCACCCCGGTCTACACGTCCGAGACGTTCTCGCGGCTCGCAGGCCGCCC
>DAISLG010000111.1:0-7353 GCA_036820565.1 Gaiellaceae bacterium
AGGATCGCGTAGCCGACCGCGACGCGCCGACCGATCGTCCACTTGCTCATGTTCTGACTCCTTTTTCGCGCATCGTCATTCTGCCTCGTCGTCAACCATGACCCGCGGATCGGAAGCCACCGCATCGAGGTCGAGGATCGCGGCGAGGGCCGGGGTGAGGCCGCGGACGACGCTGTCGCGCTGCTCACCGAGGTGGTCGGCCGGCAGGAGGTCGCTCTCGTCGATCGTCGACACTCCGTAGACGGCGTCGGCGCAGAGCCCCAAGATCGCGTTGCCGGATCTCACGACGACCGCGAGGCCCGCGCCGGAAGGCTCCTGCTGCGGCGCCTGTAGCAGCCGGGCGAGATCGACAACGGCAACGATCCGGCCCCGATGGTTGATGACGCCCACCAGCGCGGGCGGTGTCGACGGGACCGGGGTCGGGTCGGCGAGCGGGACCACCTCGACGACCGAGCCCGCTTCGACGGCATATGTCCCGCCGGCGCACGCGAACACGAGCAGCTCGACGGTCACTTCGGAGACCGTGGGCTCGACGAGCGGCCGGGCCAGAAGCTGCGCCCGGGCCTCGAGGATTTCCAGGTCGGACGCCGCGGAGGGCTCCGTCTGCCGGCCGTTCGCCATCACGTGGTCCCCAGATGCGCCGAGGCGATCTCGAGCAACCGACCTGCCGTCAGCCCGTCGGCGCCGGGCACCGCCTGGTCGGAGGGCACCGAGCTCAACAAGCCGACGACCGTCGCCATGCTCCGTCGCGCCTTCTCGCTTCGTCCCTGGCGGAGGAGCAGGCTGCCCAGCGCAAAGTGCGTCGACGCGGAGTCGGGCGCCAGGTAGATGGCGCTCCGGATCGCGACGGCCGCAGCCCCGAGGTCATCCCGCTCCTGCTCGATCGCGGCAAGCAGGAGGTGCGATTCCACATCGAGCGGATTCCCGCTCACCGCCTCGCGGCACAGCTCTCGCGCCCGCTGGAGGTTCCCGCTGTCGGCCGCAGCGTGCGCCAACTCGAGCAGGCTCGCGCGCTCACCCGGCTGTTCGGCCACCTGCGGTGTCGCGGGAACGCGCGGCGGCAGCGGTGAACGCTGGGGCATCGACGGCGGCGGCGCCTGCCGCGGGCGCTCCGCAGCCGCGGGGCGGCGGTTCCGCCCGGCGACCTTGCGGAAGAGAATCGCCCCCGGAAAGTTCACTGGCTCGAGCGGCCGCAGCAGGTCGGCGGACGCCTCCGCCGGGCTGACGCAGAGCCAACCACCCTCGACGAGCGCGCTCTGGAGCCTGCCCACAGTCGCCCGCTGCGCCTCGCGCGTGAAGTACATGATCACGTTGCGGCAGAGAATAAGGTCCATCGCGCTCGTGTTCGTCGCCGGCGAGGGATAGACCTCCTCAGCGAGGTTGAGGGGCGCGAACGCGACCATCTCTCGAATCGACGGCGTGATCTCGAACGTCCCGTCTTCGAGATCGGCAAAGTACCGCCCGCGCACCGACTCCGGCGTCTGCCGGAACGACCATTCGCGATAGATGCCGCGCCGCCCGGCGGAGAGCACGCTCGGGTTCACGTCGGTCGCGAGGATCGTCACCGACCAGTCCGAGCGATCGGGCAAGAGGCCGTCGACCAGCATCGCGAGTGAGTACGCCTCTTCGCCGCTGGAACAGCCGGCGCTCCAGATCCGAAGTCGTCGCATCCCCTCGCGCCGGCGACGCTCGATCAGGCTCCCGAGCACGTGCTGCTCCAGCACCTCGAGGAAACCGCGATCGCGGAAGAAATACGTCTCGCCGACAGTGAAGTGCGAGACGAGCCGCTTCCACTCCCGGCTGTCCCCCGGGAGCGTCGCGAGCAGATCGACGTAGCGGGCCGCATCCGTGGCTCCCGACGCCCGGCAGGCCCGCAGAAGCCTCCGCTCCAGGTCGTCGTCACGCTGTCCGGGAAAGTCCAGTCCCAATCGCCGCGCGATCAGCGACCGCGCGCAGGCGCGCACCTCCGTCGAGAGCTTCAGGCCTGCTTCTTCCCGAGCGACTCGGCGAGCTGCCGCTCTTCGCTGACCGAGAGCAACGAGTCAAGGTCCTGGATCAGGAGCATCCCATCGGCGAGCTTGGCGATCCCGGAAACGTGGGCAATCCCGGCCGTCACGGCATCGGGCTCGACGACAGCGTCCTCGGGCAACTCGACCACGCCGACCACCTCGTCCACCGGCAACGCGATCACTCGGTGCGGAGTGCGCGAGAGCAGCAGGCGCGCCTCCGGCCCGTACTCGCCGGCCGGCAGACCGAGCCGCTGGCGCAGGTCGACGACCGCGACGATCTCGCCGTGGACATTGATCGCGCCAAGCACCGCGGCCGGGCAGCCGGGCAGCGGCGACACGGCGACCATCGGCAGCGCGCGCTCCACCGTCGCCAATGCCAGGCCATAGCGCTGCCGAGCGAGCGTAAAGACCACAAGCCGAATCACCGCCTGCGCTTCGGCAACATCGAGCATCTCCTTCATCGTCGACTCGCACGGTTTTTGCGCACTTGAAACCGCATAGACACAGCAGCTCTATCGGTTCGTCGCACGTGCGGCTTGACCTCCTCAGCAAATCAAGCCAGCCGCCGACGACCCGATTGCCGACCTACCGAGCCGGAGCCCCCAGGCTGACGCGATGCTGGCCGGCGCGAAACAGCGCTTCACGGACCTGGTCGACGGCGTCCGCCCCTCCGGGTTGCCCGCGCTACTCTTGCCGGGTGACCCCGATCTCCCTCGCGCGCGGCATCCCCTCCCCGGACTGCCTGCCCGCAGAGGAGCTCGCCGACTGCGCGCGCGTCGCGCTCGAGCGGGACAGCGACACGATCCTCTCCTACGGCAGCCCCTCCGGCTACGAGCCGCTGCGGGACTGGATCGCGGACCGCCACGGCGTCGAGCGCGACCGCGTCCTCGTCACGAACGGGTCGCTCCAGGGCTTCGTCT
The DNA here is from genome assembly GCA_036820565.1 of Gaiellaceae bacterium. GTDB lineage: Bacteria > Actinomycetota > Thermoleophilia > Gaiellales > Gaiellaceae > DAISLG01. The sequence continues at coordinate 2,930 of DAISLG010000111.1, forward strand.
TCCTCGCCGCGAGGCTCGCCCCCGGGAAGCGCGTGCTCGTCGAGCAGCCGACCTACGACCGGCCGCTGAAGATCCTGGCCGAGCTCGGCGCCGACGTCGAACCGCTGGCGATGGACGACGAGGGGCTCGACCCGGACGCGCTCGAGCACGCGCTCGCCTCCGGGCCGCCGCCGGCGTTCCTCTACACGATCCCGACCTTCCAGAACCCGAGCGGGCGGACGCTCCCGACGGAGCGGCGCCGCCGGATCGTCGAGCTCGCGGCGCGGCATGGCCTGCTCGTGCTCGAGGACGATCCGTACGGGCTGATCCGCTTCGAGGGTGAGGCGCCGCCCTCGCTCTTCGCGCTCGACGAGAGCGGCAACGTCGCGTACACGTCGTCGTTCTCGAAGACGGTCGCGCCCGGCCTGCGCGTCGGCTACTCGATCCTGCCGGTGGAGCTTCGCGCCTCGCTCGAGGCGAAGGCGGTCTCGACCTACATCACGCCGGTCCTGCTCGGCCAGGCGACGGTCTTCGAGTTCCTCCGCCGCGGCGCCTTCGAGCCGAATCTCGTACGCATCTGCGGCCTCCTCGGCGAGCGGCGCGACGCGATGCTGGCCGCACTCGAGCGGACGTTCCCGGCCGGGGCGCGCTGGAGCCGGCCGGACGGCGGCTACTTCGTCTGGCTCGAGCTTCCCGGCGGCGTCGATGCGCGCGAGCTGCTGGAGCGGTCGGCCGGCGCGGTCACGTTCGTCGCGGGCACCGACTTCGGCGGCGAGGCCTCGACCGCGCGGCTCGCGTTCAGCTTCGTTCCGCCGGCGGAGATCGCCGAGGGCGTCGAGCGGCTGGCGGCGCTACTGCCGGCTGCGGCGACGGTGTAGCTGCGCCATCAGGACGCCGGCGACGAGCCCGATCCCGAGGCAGAGCAGCACGACCCAGATCAGCGAGACCGTCGCCGTCGCGAAGATGAAGCGGACGTGCACCGACCTCGTGTTCGCCACGATGAACCCCAGCAGGTACGCGCCGATCACGCCGAGGCCGATGATTCGCGCCCAGAGCCCGGGCTGCCATTGCTGGCGCTGGTGCTCGAGTCGCTCGCCGATCTTGGGCACGGAGGGAGTCTATGCGGCCACGTACGCGCCCAGGCCGATCGGGACGCGGGGGACGAGGCGCGGCTGTCGCGGCGGCAGCAGCGAGCCGCGGCTGGCGGCCCGGAAGGTGGGGCAGGGCGCGTCGAGCTTGAGTGCGCAGAGCCCCGACTTGCGGAAGTAGCAATCGTCGCAGGATGCTTGGGGTCGTTTTGTCATTAGTCCTTTTCGCTCGTCTTGGTCCGGGGCGAAGGCGAGCACCGATCATGGGCGCGACCGAGGGGCGTTACAAGGCTTGTCCAGGCGGAAAACGCTGCAATTTCCGCGAGAAACGGCCCGCCGTAAATATGCCGAAATCTAGTGCTTCGGCGGCAGTGTTGCCAGCGCGCGCAACGCCTGTCGAAAACTCTGCACAGGGATGATCCGCAGTCCGTGCGCATAGCGCTTCGCCTCGTCCGCGTTATCCCCAGCCGGAACGAGGAAGACGTCCACATGGGTCCGTCGCGCGCCGATCGTCTTCTGCTTGACGCCGCCGATCGCGCCGACGCCGCCGTCGAGCCGGATCTCCCCGGTCGCCGCCACGCGGTAGCCACGGTCGACGTCGCGGCCGAGCTCCTCCATCACGTCGAGCGCGAACGCGAGCCCGGCGGAGGGGCCGCCGACGCCGCCGGCGTCGATCCTCACCGGGATCGGCAGACGGATGTCCGCGGCCTGGTCGACGAGGACGCCGACGATCGGGCGGCCGTGCTCGCGCGGCCCGCCGGAGATCGTCCGGACGGTGACGGTTCTCGCCGCGTGGTCGCGGCGCAGGCCGAAGCGGACCGTCTCGCCCGGGTGGCGGCGCTGGATCAGCGTGCGCATCGCGCCCGGCGTCAGGACGGGCTTGCCGTCGACGGAGAGCACGACGTCTCCGGTCTCGAGCTTGCCATGGGCGGGCGCGTCGGCCCCGACGGCGGCGATCAGGACGCCGAGCGGCTTCGCCGCGACGCGGTAGCCGAGCGCCCGCAGGGCGACGGCCGCGGCGACCGACTGCGAGCGGCTCATCTCGCGGAGGTCCTGCTTCCGCCGCTCCGCGTCGCTCGTCCCGGGCGGGATCACCGCGCTCGCCGGCACGAGCGTTGCGCCGTCGCGCAGGTGCGGGAGCAGGCGCTCGAGCAGCGAGGCCTTGCGGACGATCACGTCGACGAAGTAGAACCCGCCGCCGTCGTGCGGCTCCTTCGCCCCCGGCGCGGAGACGAGCGGCGCGACCGGGTGCGCGACGTCGGGCAGGAAGATGTACTGCTCCGAGGGCAGGACGTAGAGCGCGGCGGCGACGACGAGGAGCGCCAGCCCGGCGCTCATCAGCCGGCCCGGCGACAAGGCCCGCAGGAACCTCATAGGAGCGAGCGGGTCAGCGCCCCGTCCACGGGGATCGTCGCGCCGCTCACGTAGGCGGCACGGTCCGAGGCGAGGAAGCAGACGACGTCGCCGACCTCGCGCGGGGCGCCGAAGCGACGCAGCGGGATCTGCGCCAGGTCCTGCTCGCTCGGGCCGTCCGGGTAGACCTCCGCGAGCCGCTCGGTGTCGATGCGGCCGGGCGCGATCGAGTTGACGGTGACGCCCTTCGGCCCGACCTCGCGTGCAAGCGTCTTCGCCCAGCCGATCACGCCGGGCCGGATCGCGTTCGAGAGCGCGAGGTTGTCGATCGGCTCCCTGACCGAGCTCGACGTGATGTTGATCACGCGCCCTCGGCCGCTCGCCTCGAGGAGGGGAAGGCAGAGCGCGGTCAGGCGGATCGCCGAGAAGAGCAGCAGCTCCACCGCCTCCTGGAGCGCGTCGTCGGTGATCTCTCCCGCGCGCGACCGCGGCGGGCCGCCGCTGTTGTTGACGAGGATGTCGATCCCGCCGAACGCCTCGACCGTGCGCTCGACGAGCTTGCGCAGGTCGCGCGGGTCGGTCACGTCGCCGCGGACGGCGAGCGCGCCGAGGCGCTCGGCCTCGCGCTCGAGCACGTCCCGCCGGCGCGCGAACATCGCGACGTTCGCCCCCTCCCCGGCGAGCGACTCCGCGATCGCGAGGCCCATCCCCGAGGAGGCGCCGCACACGATCGCGGTGCGGCCTTTCAGACCGAGATCCATCAGGCCGAGAGGACGGAGACGACCTCTCGGACCGCGTCGGCCGACTTCGCGAGCGCCTCCTTCTCCGCGTCGTCGAGGTCGAGCTCGACGATCTGCTCGATCCCCTTCGAGCCGAGCTTCACGGGGACGCCCATGTAGAGGCCGTCGATGCCGTACTCGCCCTCGAGATACGCCGTGCACGGGAGCACGCGCTTCTCGTCGAGCATGATCGAGTCGACCATCTGCGCGGCCGCGGCGCCGGGCGCGTACCACGCCGAGGTGCCCATCAGCTGCACGAGCTCGCCGCCGCCCTTCGCGGTGCGCTCGATCATCGCCTGGATCCGGTCCTCCGCTACGAGCTTGCGCAGCGGCACGCCGCCGACGCTCGTGGCCGAGACGACCGAGACCATCTGGTCGCCGTGGCCACCGAGCACGACCGCGGTCACGTCCTTGACGGAGCTGCCCGTCTCCCAGGCGATGAACGTCTGGAAGCGCGCGGTGTCGAGGATGCCGGCCTGGCCGAGGACGCGCTCCTTCGGGAAGCCGGAGACGTTCTTGGCGACGTGGCACATCGCGTCGAGCGGGTTCGAGACGACGATCAGGATCGCGTCGGGGCTCTGGGCGACGACCTGCTCGGTGACGTCCTTGACGATCCTCTCGTTCGTCTGCACCAGGTCGTCGCGGCTCATCCCCGGCTTGCGGGGAACGCCGGCGGTGATCACGACGACGGACGACCCGGCGGTCTCCTCGTAGCCGTTCGCGCCGGTCACGTTCGGCTCGAAGCCGAGCACGGCGCCCATCTGGTTGATGTCGAGCGCCTTGCCCTGCGGCAGGTTCTCGACGATGTCCACGAGGACGACGTCGGCGTAGTCGCGCCGCGCGAGCTCGAGCGCGCACGTGGCGCCGACGTTGCCTCCGCCGACGACAGTGACCTTTCTCCGCATCTTCTAGGCTCCCAGCTTCTCGATGATTGCGTCCGCGTACTCCGCGGTGCCGACGGCCGTGGGGTCGTCCCGGCTCGGCTTCATGTCGTAGGTGACGCGCTCGCCCTCGGCGATCACGGCCGCGACGGCGTTCTCGAGGCGCTGCGCGGCGTCGCCCTCGCCGAGGTGGTCGAGCATCAGCTTCCCGGAGAGGATCATCGCGGTCGGGTTGACCTTGTTCTGCCCCTTGTACTTGGGCGCCGACCCGTGCGTCGCCTCGAAGACTGCCGAGTCCGGGCCGATGTTGCCGCCCGGGGCGACGCCGAGGCCGCCGACGAGGC
>DAISLG010000112.1:0-7342 GCA_036820565.1 Gaiellaceae bacterium
CGCGCGAGTGGGGAACGGTGCCGCGCAAGAACCTGATCGGCAAGGTGTTCACGACCTACTGGCCGCCCAGCCGCATCAGCATCCGCTAGGGGTGGGAGCAGGGGTCTACCCCGTCGTCTGACGCGCGTCTGACCGAGATGCGTTCGCGGCGCCGACGGCGGCGCCGTTTCGGTACGATGGCCGCGGCCCGCCGGGCCCTCTTTCCTATGAGCAAGGTGATCGAGACACTCGAGCGCGCCCAGTTGCGCGACGACATCCCGCAGTTCAAGGCGGGGGACACCGTCCGCGTTCATTTCCGCGTGATCGAGGGTCAGCGCCAGCGGATCCAGGTGTTCGAGGGCATCGTGCTCAAGCGTCAGGGCCCCGGCATGCGCGAGACCTTCACCGTCCGCAAGCAGTCGTTCGGCGTCGGCGTCGAGCGCACCTTCCCGCTCCACTCGCCGAAGATCGACAAGATCGAGGTGGGCGCGATCGGCGACGTCAACCGCGCGAAGCTCTACTACCTGCGCGGCAAGGTCGGCAAGAAGGCGCGCGTCCGCGAGAAGCAGCAGCGGTAGCTCGACTTCTCGCGATCGCGGCCGTCTGCCTGCTCGCCGTCGGCTGCGAGGACGCGACGCAGCGCGGTGCGAAGAAAGCCGTTCGCGCACACGTCGCAGGTCAGGCGCGATACCGCTCCGGCGGGGTCCGGTGCACCCACAGCGTGCGGATGCACTTCGGCGGCACGGTCGACACGACCGAGGCGATCTGCCTCGTGCCGCTCGGCACGGGCGAGTGCGACTGGTTCCGCGCCGACCGGCGCGCGGGGAGCTTCATCGTGACCCGGACGCGGATCGGCGCAGATTGCGTCCTTCCCGTGTGACGAAACCGTGACGCCGCCGGGCACCGGCCCGGGCCGGCGCTATCCTCGGCGTGTGGCGAAGCGGACGGGCCAGAAGCTCCTCGGATTCGACCGGAAACTCGGCGCGCGCCTCGTCGCGGGCGCCGACGAAGCCGGTCGCGGCTCGCTCGCCGGCCCGCTCGTCGTCGCGGGCGTGCTGCTCGACTACGGCTGCCTCCGCGATCACCGGGTGCGCCCGCTCGCGCTGCTGAACGATTCGAAGCAGGTCTCTCCGGAGTTGCGCGAGGAGCTGTTCCGCGCGGTCCTCGGCTGCGCGGAGCGGATCTCGGTGCACGTCTTCCCACCCGGCGTGATCGACCGCTACGGCCTGCATCGCTCGAACCTCGCGGGCCTGCGGGCGGCGCTCTGGGCCTGCCAGCCGGCCGACGCCTGCCTCGTCGACGGCTTTCGCCTCGGGCCGTCGGCGCCGGAGCACCGCGCCGTGGTCGACGGCGACACGAAGAGCGCCGCGATCGCGGCCGCCTCGATCGTCGCGAAGGTCACGCGCGACCGCTACATGCGGCGCGCCGACGCCCTGTACCCGGCCTTCGGCTTCTCGTCCCACGTCGGCTACATCACGTCGCGGCACTCGGCCGCCGTGCGCGAGCGCGGCCCCTCGGAAATCCACCGCCGCTCGTTCCAGGCCCTCTGCTACCGATGAGGAACGCGGCCGAGCGCCGTGCAGCGCGGCACTATCGGCTGCGGGGCTATCGCCTCCTCGGCACGAACGTCTGGATCGGAGGAAACGAGCTCGACGTCATCGCCCGCCGGGGCCGCACGATCGTCATGTGCGAGGTCAAGTCCAAGAGCGGGGACCGCTACGGCGATCCGGTCGAGATGGTCGGTCCCGAGAAGCAGCGGCGTCTGCGCCGGGCTGCGGAAGCGTGGCTCGCCGTCCATCCGGAACTCGCCGGCCTCGCTGTCCGCTTCGACGTCGTCACCGAGCGAGAGGGCCGGCTCGAGCGCCTGAGCGCCGCGTTCTAGGACAGGACTCGGCTGTGCCCCCGCGAACCAGGGGCGAGTGGCCCGTACCCAGGAAGCCCTCTATTCCGAGATCGATCTCGAGCTCTCGTGGTCCGAGCGCGAGCTCCCGGAGCGCGAGCGGACGAAGCACGTCCACCGGCTTCACCCGTACCTCGGCAAGTTCGTCCCGCAGCTCGTCGAGACCCTGATCCAGCGGCATCTCGTGCCGGGGCAGCGCGTCCTCGACCCCTTCGCGGGCTCCGGCACGACGCTCGTCCAGTCGCTCGAGAGCGGCCTCGGCGCGACCGGCTGCGACGTCGCGGCATTCAACTGCCTCCTGATGCGGGTGAAGACCCGGCGCTACAACCTGTTCGTGCTCGAGCGGGAGCTGCGCGACGCCTGCGCCCGGCTCGCCCGAGCAGACCCCGAGCCCGTGGAGACGTCCGACTATGTGCGCGCCTGGTACGCCCCGCAGGCCGCGGCGGAGCTGCTCTTCTTCCGATCGCTGATCGACGACTACGAATCGGCGGACGTCCTCCGGATCGTGCTCGCGCGCGCCGCCCGCTCGGCGCGCAAGACGACCCATTTCGACCTCGACTTCCCGCGCGTGCCGCAGGAAGGGGAGTACTGGTGCCACAAGCACAAGCGAACCTGCCGCCCCGTCGAGACGTCGGCCAAGTTCCTCACGCGCTACACACTCGACACGCTCACGCGCTTGAAGGAGTTCGCGCGGCTCCGGGCCCGCGGCCGCGAGGCGGAGGTCATGCACGGCGACGCGCGCGAGCTCGACCTGGGCGGACCGTACGATGCGATCCTCACCTCGCCGCCGTATCCGGGCCTGATCGACTACCACGAGCAGCACCGGTACGCGTACGAGCTGCTCGGCCTCGAGGACCGGCGCGCGCTCGAGCTCGGCCGGGCCGAGCGCGGGACGAGCCGCGCCGCGATCGCCGAGTACGCCGACGGAATCGCGGAGGTGCTGCTGCGGGCGGGCTCCGCACTCCGTTCCGGCGCTCCGGTTCTGATCGTCGTGAACGATCGCCGCGAGCTCTACCCGGCGATCCTCGAGCGGGCGGGCCTCGTCCTCGACGGCCGCTACCGCCGCCACGTGAATCGCCGCACCGGCCTGCGCGCCGGCGAGTACTTCGAGGACGTGCTCGTGACCCGAGCCGTCTAGAGCAGCCCCAGCGCATCCAGCGCCGCGTATCCCGGGCCCACGTCCGTGAGCCGGCCGCTGCGGAGGTGCTGCCGGAACTCGCGGAGCGGCATCAGCACGACCTCCGGGAACTCTCCGCGGCCGGGTTGCGGCTCCTGGATGCGGTGGGCGTCGGTGGTCGCAAAGACGTGCCTGATGCGGGTCGAGTACGCGCAGTCGACCATCGAGCCCGCCATGAGCAGGTCTCCGGCGTACCCCGTCTCCTCGAGCAGCTCGCGCGCGGCCGCGGTAGCCGGATCCTCGCCGGCGTCGACGGCGCCGCCCGGAAGCTCCAGGAGCGATTCCTCGACGCCCGGCCGGAACTCCCGTACCAGGACGATGTCCCGCTCCGGCGTGAGCGCGAGGACGACGGCGGTCGGCCCCTCCAGCTTGATCTCGAACTCGAGCTCGGTGTCGTCGGGCAGCGCGTAGCGCCGGCCGACGATCGCCCTGTACCCGGAGTAGAGGGGCCGCTCGCCGAGCTTCTTCCACGCGCTCATCGGTCGATTGTCACGATTTCGACACGAAGGCGTCACGGTTCCGTCACAGGTTGTCGCCTAGAATGACAACATGATCGCACGCACCGTCACGCACGCACTCGTCGGCCTGGAGCCGCGCCGCGTCGAGGTCGAGGCGCATCTCCAGCGCGGCGTTCCGGCGTTCTCGATCGTCGGGCTGGCCGACCGCGCCTGCCAGGAGGCGAAGGAGCGCGTACGCAGCGGGATCGCCTCGGCGGAGCTCGAATGGCCGCTGCGCCGGATCACGGTCAACCTCGCGCCGGCGGAACTGCGGAAGGAGGGCTCGGGGTTCGACCTCCCGATCGCGCTCGCAGTCCTGGCGGCGTCGCGCCAGATCCCGGTGGAGCGCCTCACGGGCCATGCGGCCGTCGGCGAGCTCGCGCTCGACGGCAGACTGCGGCCCGTGGGTGGCGCACTCGCCTCGGCGGAGGGGGCGAAGCTAGCCGGGCTCAAGTGGCTGCTCTGCGCCGCGGAATCCGGCGAGGAGGTTGCGCTCGCCGGAATCGAGCCGGTACCGGTGCGGCATCTGGCGGAAGCGGTGTCCTATCTGCGCGGCGAGTGCGGGCCGCCGGACTGCCCCAAGGCGGCCGTCGCCGAGGAGCCGACCCTGCCCGATCTCGGAGACGTACGCGGCCAGGAGCGCGCGCGCCGCGCGCTCGAGCTCGCCGCCGTGGGTGCCCACAACCTGCTGCTCGGAGGGCCGCCCGGCACCGGCAAGACGATGCTCGCGCGGCGCCTGCCCGGGATTCTCCCGCCGCTGACGCTGGAGGAGGCGCTCGAGGTGACCCGGATCCACTCCGTCGCGGGCATCCTGCCGGCCGGGCGGCCGCTCGTTCGCTATCCGCCGTTTCGCGCGCCCCACCACAGCGCGTCGACGGCCGCGATCGTCGGCGGCGGCCCGGGCCCCCGTCCGGGAGAGGCGAGTCTGGCGCACCGGGGCGTCCTGCTCCTGGACGAGCTCGCCGAGTTCCAGCGTCCCGCGCTCGAGGCGCTGCGCCAGCCGCTCGAGGACGGCGCGATCAGCATCGCGCGGGCCCAGGGCCAGGCGCTCTTTCCCGCGCGGTTCCAGCTGGTCGGGACGATGAATCTCTGCCCCTGCGGTGCGCGCGGCGACCCCGCTGCCGAGTGCACGTGCTCGGCGCAACGGCTGGCACGGTACCGCGACAAGCTGTCGCGCGCGCTCCTCGACCGCTTCGATCTCGTCGTTACCGTCCCGCGCTCGCGGGCGGTCGAGCTCGCCGCCGGACAGGCAGAGTCGTCCGCCGCGGTTCGCTCGCGCGTGGAGGCCGCTCGTGCGCGCCTGCGGGAATCGCCGCTCGTGAGGACCACGGAGGCGTCCGCACTCCTCGACCGGGCGGTCGAGCGGCTGCCCCTCTCCGGTCGCGGGCGCGCCCGCGTCGCCCGCGTCGCCCGATCCGCGGCCGCGCTCGCAGGCTCGACGGACGTCCTGCCCGAGCATGTCGCGGAGGCGCTCTCGTACCGGTCTCCGGCGGAGCTGGCCGTCGCATGAGCGAGCTCGCGATCGCGGCCTTCGCGGCCCGGACCGGCGCCCACCTCGTCGCCGCGCCGCGGCAGGCCCGCTTCGCCGCTTTCGAGCGGAGCTTCGACGCGTCCGCCTACGCCGAGGAGTTGGCCGCAGCGGGCGTGAGGTGGCTCGCGCGCTCCGACCCGGCATTCCCGCCGCTCCTGCGCGCGATCCACGATCCGCCGGTCGGCCTGTTCGTCCGCGGCTCTGCAGACGTGTCGATCCTCTCGCGGCCTGCCGTGGCCGTCGTCGGCGCGCGGGCCTGCTCGTCGTATGGGACGCAGGTCGCGCGGTCGTTCGGGCGCGACCTGGCCGCCGCGGGGCTCGTCGTCGTGAGCGGCCTCGCACGCGGGGTCGACGGCGAGGCGCACCGTGGCGCTGTTGACGCGGGAGGGATCACGGTGGGCGTCCTCGGGTGCGGAGTCGACCGGGACTACCCAGCCGCGCATCGTGACCTGGCACGGAGGATGTGCGACAGCGGAGGCCTCGTCGTCTCGGAGTACGCGCCGGGCGTCGAGCCGGCGCCGTGGCGCTTCCCGGCACGCAACCGCGTGATCGCGGGCCTCGCCGCGACCACCGTCGTCGTGGAGGCACGCGAGCGCAGCGGGGCGCTGATCACCGCCGACCTCGCGCTCGAGGAAGGCCGCGACGTGTTTGCCGTGCCGGGCGAGATCTACTCGGCGCTCGCAGCGGGAACGAACGCCCTGCTGCGGCTCGGTGCCGCCCCGGCCACCTCGCCGGCCGACGTGCTCGAGCTCTACGGGCTCGAGGCCGAAGTGGCAGTTGCGCCGCCGGTCGGGGCCGCGGCCGCGACTGTCCTCGCGTGCCTCGCGGACGGCCCCGCCGGGGCGGACGAGCTGACGCGATCGACGGGCCTCGATCCGGCCGAGCTCGCCGCGGCCCTGACCGAGTTGGAGCTCGGGGCGCTCGTCGGGCAGGCGGACGGCCTCTACAGGGGGGTGGGGCCAGCGGTCTAGGATCGCCGACGTGACAACTTCATACTGGCTCGAGGAGGAGGCCGATCCGATCCCGCGACGACCGCTGGCCGGGCGCGCGGAGGTCGAGGTGATCGGTGGCGGCGTGACCGGGTGTGCCTGCGCCCTGACGCTCGCGCGGGCTGGCGTTCGCGTGCGGGTGCACGAAGCGCGCAGGGTTGCCGGGGGCGCCAGCGGTCGCAACGGCGGCTTCGCCTTGCGCGGCGGGAAGGGCCCCTACGACGAGGCTCGTGCGGCGCTCGGTCCCGGCTCCGCACGCCGGCTCTGGCAGCTGACCGAGGAGACGCTCGACCGGATCGAGGCCCTCGCCGGCGACGCGTTCCACCGCGTCGGCAGCCTCCGGCTTGCGGCCGATCCCGCCGAGCGCGACGCGCTCCGCGCCGAGTTCGAGGCGCTTCGCAAGGACGGGTTCGCCGTCGAATGGGCCGACGCGCTCGATCCGCCGCTGGACCGATTCCCCGCGGCGCTCTTCCACCCGCACGACGGGGCGCTACAGCCTGCCCGCTGGGTGCGACGGCTGGCTCGACTCGCCGCCGACGAGGGCGCCGAGATCGTGGAGGGCAGCGAGGCGGTCCTCGGACAATTGGAGGCGGACGTCGTCGTCGTCGCGGCGGACGGCTTCACCGGCTCCGTGATCGAGCAGCTCGGCGGTGCCGTGTGGCCCGTCCGTGGGCAGGTGCTCGTCACGGAGCCTCTGCCCGAAAGGCTCTTCGAGTGTCCGCACTACTCGCGCGGCGGCTACGACTACTGGCAGCAACTGCCCGACGGGCGCCTCGTCGTCGGCGGCCGCCGCGACGCGAGCTTCGAGACCGAGGAGACCGGGGTCGAGGAGACGACGCCGCGGATCCAGGGCGCGATCGAGGCCCTCGTCGCCGACCTGGTCGGCCGCGCTCCGCGCGTCACCCACCGGTGGGCGGGAATCTTCGGCATGACCGCCGACGGGCTCCCGCTCGTGGGCCGGGTGCCCGGACGCGACGGCGTCTGGGTCGCCGGCGGCTACTCCGGCCACGGGAACGTGCTCGGCTTCGCCTGCGGCGTGCTGGTCGCGAACGCGATCCTCGGACGTCCGGCCGCGGAGGCGACCCTGTTCGACCCGGACCGTCCGCTCTAGATGCCTGATCGGAGATTCCCGCGGCCGCGGCTGGTGGCTCAGACGCGGCGCCGGATCAGCGCGCTCGTGCTCCGCCCGTAGCGCTGCTACGTGCGGATCCCGGTCACGGTGCCCGGCTTGGCCTGAGCCATCCCCGCTGGGAGCGCCAATTTCCGATC
>DAISLG010000113.1:0-3244 GCA_036820565.1 Gaiellaceae bacterium
GCAGCCGACGTTCTCGACCTGCTTCGGCCAGCCGTTCCTGCCGCAGCCGCCGCTCATCTACGCGCGGATGCTCGCGGCGAAGCTCGACGAGCACGGCGCGCCGGTGTGGCTGCTGAACACCGGCTGGACGGGTGGGCCGTTCGGCGAGGGAGAGCGGATGCCGATCGCCGCGACGCGCGCGCTCCTGTCGGCCGCGCTCTCCGGCGAGCTCGCGAACGCGGAGTTTCGCACAGACGCGCTTTTCGGCTTCGAGGTGCCCGTCTCGGTGCCCGACGTCGAGTCGAAGCTCCTCGACCCGCGCTCCACGTGGCGCGATCCGAACGCGTACGACCGCAAGGCCCGCGAGCTGGCGCGGATGTTCCGCGACAACTTCGAGAAGCGCTTCGCCGCCGACGCGAGCAACATCGCGGCGGCCGGCCCGCGCGTCTAGCGCACCTCTTCAGCCTTTCCGGCTCGCCGTGAGTCGGCCGTTACTGCGCAGTTGATTCGCCGTTAGCGGGCCCGCCGACGGTGGTCGCCATGACCACCACGGCGCACCTGCGACAGGCATCGGCGCATCTCACCGACCCGCCCGCCGCGGCTTCGCCTCGAGCTGCTGGAGGGGGTGAGACCATGGCCAAGAAGACCCAGACCACGCGTGCGCGGCGGTTCGCCGTCGCGGCGCTGGCGGCAGCGCTGCTCGCTTGCGCATCGCCGCTCGCGGCTTACGCGGACGACCTCAAGCCGACTCCGCCTCCGGCGGGGCAAAGCGGCGGTGGCGGCGGCGGACCGTAGATGCCGAGCGCACGTCTGATGGAGAGCCCTGGCGCCGGGGCTCTTCGTCGTTGTCGGCTAGGCAATCACACTTTGCTCGAGGAGTGGTTGGGTGAGTGCGATCGCCGCGACGTTTCCCTTGCGCTTGTAGAGCTCTAGCGCTCTCGCGATCAACCGGGCGGCATCGTGGGGCCGCTTCTGCGCGCGCTCCGTTTCGGCGAGCGCGAGCAGGGTTTCCGCATGCTGGTTCAGAGCATCCGTCCCCTCGGCAAGCGCGACTGCTTCGCGTGCCAGGCGCTTTGCCTCGGTGACGTCCCCGCGGAAGGCCAGGACTCTTGCAAGTGCCGGGCGCCAACTGAACTCTGACGCAACATCGGCGCTGGTCGAATGCGCTGCAGAGAGACGGGCCCATTCTTCCGCCTCATCCCATCGCCCCTGCGCCAGCAGGACGTGAGCGAGTTCGGAAGCTCGAGTGGACAAGTGGCCCCAGTCCCCCATCTGTGTGAGTACGTCGCAGGTCTCGCGGAGCAGAGCTTCCGCCGTCACTGCGTCGCCGGCGAGCTGCTCGATTTCAGCAGCGAGCGGTGCATACGAGGTCGCGATCCTTGCGTTCTGTCCCAGCTGCTCGTACGTGTTCCTTGCCTCTTCCGCGAGCGCTCTTCCCTGGTCGAAGCGTTCCGCCTGAGCCTGGAGCGCGCCCATCAATGCGAGGACGTTCGCGCGCCCGCTCAGGTCGATGTCATCCGAGCCAAGCAAATCCTCGCAGCGTCGAAGCGCCTCGGGTACCGGTGTCGGCCCGTGGTAGAGCGCTGCCGCGAGCTCGCCGAAGCAGCTCGAGGGAGACCATCCCGAGCGCCGGTAGTGCAGGATCGCGCGCTCCGCCGACTCCTGCCAAAGGGCGTTCCGGCAATGGAGGCCCCCGTGCACATAGCCGACGACGAGCCACGTCCGCCCTAGCGAGCGGTCGTCGCCGAGCGCTTCGAATAGTGGGACAGCCTCGTTCGCCAGCTGGAGCAGCTCCTCGGCGTGGCCCTCGGGCCGGGCGAACAGACGCACGTTCGTCAGCTCGATCTGTGCGCGCAGCTCGACGCGGTGGTCGCGGGCTGAGACGGACGCCTCGACCGCCTCTGACAGCGTCTCCTCTGCCTGGGCGAGATCGCCGCCCGTCCGGTGTGCGATCCCGAGCTCGCAGAGCAGCTCGCGACGACCCGGATCTTCTGCGGGCAAGAGCGCGGTCGCTCGACCGAGGAGGTTCAGGGTCGCCGCCACGTCGGCCCGCTTCCACGCACGAATGCCCGCGTTGCCGAGCCGTTCTCCGGCGGCCGTTGCCAGCCGCCGCGCGCGCGGGTCGGCGGGCGCAAGCTCTCTGCGGTAGCGCGCGGCCTGCTCCCAGTGGTAGCCGACGAGCTCGTCGGGCGCCTCGCCGTCGCGGTCGAGCCGGTCGCCCGCCTGCTCGTGGAGGCCGGCGCGCCGCTCCTTCGTGATCGCGGCGTACGCGACATCCCGCACCAGCACGTGGTGGAAGCGGTAATCGGCCTCAGCTGACTCGACGAGGCCGCGTCCGACCAACTCCGCAAGGGCGCGCGCGTCGTCCGTCGCCGACCCGAGCGAAGCCACTGCGGCCGGCGAAAATGCGCGTCCGATCACGGACGCTCGCTCGATCAGGTCGCGCTCGACTGCCGAGAGCCGATCGAGCCGGTGGGCAAGCAGCGCCTCGACGGTCGGTGGGATCTGATCGAGGTTGCCGCCCTCCGCTGCGAACGCGAGGAGCTGCTCCGCGTACAGCGGGTTTCCCTCGGCGATGGCGGCCACCCGTTCGCGCACGACATCGGGCACCTCGCCGGCGGTCGGAAGCCTCGCAACGAGTTCCCGCGTCTCGTCCTGCGGCAGTGGTCGAAGCTCCAGCCGCTCACCCGGCGCGGGGGCGACCGCCCAGGAGGGGCGCCGCTCGACCAGGTCCGGCCGAGCCAGCGAGACCAGGAGGATCGGCTCCGACGTGCTCCAGCGGGCGAGATACTCGACTAGGTCGAGGAGCGCCGGCTCCGCCCAGTGGAGATCCTCAAGCACCACCACAAGCGGCCGCCGGCGCGCGGCTGCTTCGAGGAACCGCCGCACCGACCAGTGCGCCTCGCCGGCCGAGGCGCCGCCGCCGGCGATCAGCTCGGTCACGCGGCGTGCGACGAGATCCGCATCGTCCTCGCCGCGAACGACCGCCGCGATTGCCTCGAGCGTCCGGCCGCCTGCGGCCGCGCTGACGATCTCCGCCAAGGGAAGGTACGTCGCGCCTTCTCCGTAGGAGACGCAATGTCCGACGAGGACCGTGGCTGTGCTCTCGAGCCGCGCCGCGAGCTCGCGCGCGAGCCGCGTCTTGCCGATCCCTGCTTCGCCGAGGACGGTGACTGCATGACAGCGTGCGCTTGTCCGCGTGCGCTCGTAGGTGCCGAGCAGCTGCTTCAGCTCGCCGTCTCGGCCGAGCAGCGGCGCCTCGAGC
>DAISLG010000113.1:3254-7324 GCA_036820565.1 Gaiellaceae bacterium
TGACGGCCACGAGCCGGTGCCCATCGGCGGCGGGCTCGGCAGAGACCGCGGCGCGGACGAGGCGGAGGGTGGCGTCCGAGATTCGAACCTCTCCCGGCTCGGCGCGGTGGGCGAGGCGGCGCGCAACGGTGACCGGTTCGCCAAGAACGGGCTCTCCGCCCCCCGCGAGCACGCTGCCCGACGCAACGCCCACCCGAAGGTCCGCGCCGCCGGCCTCTGCCGCGGCCCGCACGGCATGCAAGGCGTGCTCCTCCTGCGCCACGTCCGCTCCGAATGCGGCGAACGCCTCCCCGCCCGCGACAGCCTCGATGCGACCGCCGTGCCTCCGAATCGCGGCCTCGAACAAGCTCAGCAAGCCTCGTAACACCTCTGGCTCAGTCGGGTCGGCTTCCGCCGCGACGACCGTGGCTGACCTTCGCCGCAGAGGTACGGGCTCCGGCGTGGTGCTGTCGAGCGACCGCAGCGCGAGGGCGGGATCCTGGCGGAGGATCGCGCGCTCGAGGTCGCGCAACGGCGGGCTCGGCTCGAGCCCCAATCCGTCGAGGAGCGCGCCGCGCGCCTTGCGGTACGCATCGAGCGCGTCCGCCTGACGCCCGGCACGGTAGAGCGCGAGCATGAGCTGGCCGCGGATCCGTTCACGCAGCGGATTCGTCTCGACGAGCGCCTCGAGCACGGGCACGAGCGCTTCCGACGCACCAAGCGCGAGGCGCGCGTCGACCAGATCCTCCTGCGCCGTCAGACGAAGCTCCTCGAGGACGTCGGTCTCACGCGCCGCGAAGGGCTCGAACGACAGGTCTGCGAGAGCAGGCCCTCGCCAGAGCGCGAGCGCCTCGTCGAGCTTCGCGGCACGCGTCTCTGCCGCAGCGCCGGCCGCCGCAGCGAGCAGCACGCGGAACCGAGACGAGTCGATCCGCCAGGGCTCGACCTCCAGCGAATAGCCGGCCGGGTGCGTGCGCAGGATGTCCCACGGGAGCGTCCGGCGAAGCTGCGACACGAGGTTGTGCAGCGACTGGAGCGCCGTTCTCGGAGGCGAGGCCCCCCAGAGCGCGTCGACGAGGACGTCCGTCGAGACGACCTCGTTCTCGTGGAGAAGCAGATACGCGAGCAGCGCACGCTGCTTGGCCCGCGGCAGCGCTACCGGCATTCCGCGGTCACGCACCTCCAGGGGGCCCAGGAGGAGGAACTCCACCAGCGCTTTGTAGCACCCCGCACGAGCCGCGAGAAAAGCTGGCCGATTAGGCCGGTGTTAGCGGGCCTTCGCAGTCTGGTCTGTGTTCCCGAACTCTGCAGGAGGTGGGCCATGACCATGGCCTTGCACACGAACGGCGCGCTCACGGCGAAACGAGGTCTCCTCGCAGTTGCGGCCGCACTCGTCCTGCTCGTCGCCGCAGGCTCCGCCGGCGCGACCGGCACGTACCTGGATGCGGGCGGCGACAGCGGCTCGGCACCTGACATCACCCAGGTGTCTGTGGCAAGCGACGCGACTGGAACGCTCGTCTTCCGGATCTCCGCGAAGCTCACGCAAGGAGCAGAAGTCACGACGCTGCTCTTGCTCGATACGGATCTGAATCCGGCGACCGGCGCGCCCGGAACGCTCGACGCCGACTACGTCTTCGAGATCAGCGAGCTGGACAACACGTACGACTTCGGTCGCTGGAACGGGAGCGACTGGGACGACTCGATCCCGTACGCGACCGTGCAGGTCTCGACCGGACCCGCCGGCGCTACGATCACGATGAATCGCAGCGAGCTCGGAGACGCGAGCGGCTTCAACTTCTGGGCTCGGACGATCGACGGCTCGTATGGACCGGGGAAGTACGACGACGCACCGGACGACGGCGCCTGGAACTACATGCTCGCCGCAGGCGGGCCGGACATCCAGTCGGTGCTGGTTACGACGGTTCCGGCAGCAGGGCCGAAGGTGGGCAAGCAATTCACACTGACTCCGGTCGGGCTGCGGCTACCGCCGAACGGCGCGACGATCTCGATCCTTCCGATACCCGACAGCTACACCTGCCGGGCAGTTCTCAGGGGGGTCGCCCTCCAAGGCACCGGAACCGGCGGCTGCACCTGGCGAATTCCGAAGAAGGCGCGCGGACGGTCGCTCGCGGTGACTCTGACGGCGAGCTACCAGGGGGCGACGAAGCCGGCGCGCTTCGTCTACCGCGTGGCCTAGGCGGCTCGGGGCGTCCCGACCGCGGGACGCCCCTCCGCCGGCCCGAGGTGCGACTCATGGAACTCACCACCTTCGCCACCGCAATCGCCTCGCTAGCCGTCGCGGCCCTCCCGTCGCCACCCGGCGCGGACCGGGCGGGCGCCCTGCTCCGCGCCGACGCGACGGTGCAGCCCGCTGCGATCCGAGCTGCGACGTGGCGCGGCGGTCCGCAGACCACGCCCGCGGGAGAGGTCGTGACGGTGTACGTGTCGGAGTCCTACGAGGATGCAGACGCGCGTGCAGTCGCGTGGGCCCGGTTCTTCACGACGCTCGTTCATGGCCCGGAGCTCAGCACGGTCACCGCGTACGTCGCGCCGGCGGCAGAGATCGGGTCTCTCTGCGGGAATCCCGACGCAGCCGGCTGCTACGGCGGGCGGCGCCTGGTCTTCGTCGGCGACTTGGGGCTCGGGATTCCCCCCGAGGCCGTCGCGGCACACGAGTACGGCCACCACATCGCGGCGAGCCGGTCGAACACGCCGTGGGCGGCGCTCGACACCGGGCCGAAGCGCTGGGCGTCCCAGGTCGGCGTCTGCGCCCGTGCCGGCGCAAGCACCGCGTTCCCTGGCGACGAGGGTGCGAACTACACGCTTAACCCGGGCGAGGGGTTCGCGGAGACCTACCGCGTGCTGAACGGCGTTCGCGCCGAGCCCGACCCCGACTGGCCGATCGTCGATCCCAGCTTCCGGCCGGACTTCGCGGCGCTCGAGGCTGCACGCGCCGACGTCCTCGAGCCGTGGCAGGCCCCGGTCACCCAGACCTTCCGGGCGCGGTTCCGCCGCGGCGGACCGCAACGGTGGACGCTTCGCCTCTCGACTCGGCTCGACGGCGATCTCCGGCTTGAGCTGCGTCTTCCCGCCGGCGCGGGCTATGGGCTCACGCTCACCGCCCCGGGCGGGCGCGCCATGGGCGCGGCGGCACGGATCGCAACCGGCCGCGAGCAGCTCGACGCGCGAATTTGCGGCGAACGGGCCCTCACCGTCTCGGTGCGGAGAAACGGCCCGCCCGCCGCCTTCCGGCTTCTCGTCACTCAACCGTGAGCGAAGGGAGGTGATTCACATGCTCGAACGATTGCGAATCTCGCGTCCGGCCTTCGCCGCGATCGTCGTTCTCGCGTTCATCTCTCTCAGCGGGACGGCCGTCGCGGCCGGAGTCGTGCCACTCGCGAAAAGGGCGCTGTTCGCCGTCAACGCAGGCAAGCTGCAGGGGAAGACGGCGGTGCAGGTAGCTGCAATGCCGGGACCCGCGACGGACTCGCCGACGGTCGCCGGTCAGACGCCGGAGCAGATCGCGGCACTGGCCGGGCCGGCCTCGACGGCGGCCGGGCTGATCGCGTACCGGACCGCGGCGTTCTCGCTGTCTCCGGGCCAAGCGAGCGATCTCACGGTCTCCTGCACCTCGGGGGAGCGGGTCGTTAGCGGCGGATACAGCACGCCGAACCTGGTGTTCCGGTTCGACTCGTTCCCGACCAGCGACGGAGCCGCCTGGCAGATGTACCTGGTGAACCCGTCGTCATCCCAGTCGGCGTCCGGGACGATGTACGCCGTCTGTCTCAAGTGACGGTGCGGCGGCGGCCGTCCCGGCGGAAGTTCCGCCGTGGCGGCCGTCGCCTCTAATGGCGCATTCAGAGCGGTCGTTTCGATAGCGTCCTCAGCAGTGGAGGCCAAGCACGACGTCCTGGTCGTCGGTGCCGGCTGCGCGGGGATGCGCGCGGCCATCGAAGCGCACGATGCGGGCGCCGACGTTGCCCTCATCTCGAAGATCCACCCGACCCGCAGCCACTCCGGCGCGGCCGAGGGCGGGATCAACGCGGCGCTCGGGAACGCGTCCGAGGACGACCCGGAGTCGCACGCTTACG
>DAISLG010000114.1:0-7313 GCA_036820565.1 Gaiellaceae bacterium
CCAGGCGATGGCCAAGCAGCTCCGCAGCAAGTAGCGAGAGCGAACCGGCTCGGGCGCCGTCCCCGCAGCGGCCGTGGCCTACTCGTACTGAAGCGCCCCTGTCTGCATCGTCATCTTCCATCCACCCGCGACGAGCGCGTACACCTTGCACGTCCTGCCAAGCCAGTGGTTGCTCTCGTCCCCCGTCGATCTCTCTCGCCATAGCGTGTCGATGTCGACCACGGCGAGAGCGCCGTCAGCCTCGGCCGAGACTTCGATCTTGACGGTAGAGCGCAAATTGCGGATCAGCTCATACGCGCTAAAGAGGTCTTCGTACCGCCTGCGCCACCGCGCCGCGTCGAATCTTCCCATTACGAGCCGCCACTCGACTGGATCAACAGATGTGTAGGTGAGCGGCCACGGCCAGACCATGTCCGGGTGAAAGACGGAGAGCAGCAGGTCGACGTCCTGCGTGTCCCACGCCCGCGTTTCGCGGTCAACGACTTCACGGATCTCTGTTTCAGCCTGCACGGCGGTAGTCTCGCGTGCGTCTGCTCCGCCGTGCAATCACCGGCGCACGCGAGCGCCCGCACGCTGTCCCCCCTGCACGCGCATGGCCAGCTCCGCCGGCGGCGCCTCGGCCTGCGTCGCCTCGGGCATCGTCTTCAGCATCGCGTACGAGAGGCCCTCGCGCGCGAGGAAGATCAGGCCGACGCCGACGCCGACCGACGCCTCGATCGCCTGGAGCCCGAAGCCGAACGCGATCCCGCGCGCGTACGCGACGCCGTACGAGACGAGCGGCAGCGCGATCGCCGCCTGGAGGAGGCCGACGTTGCCGGGCCAGAACGGAAAGATCGTGGCGACGTTCATCAGCAGCAGCACGAGCCCGGCGGCGGCGAGCGGCTGATGGATGTGGAACGCCAGCATCGCCGCGTAGACCGCGACCAGCTGCGCGAGCCAGCCGCCGAACTGGAACGAGACGGCCAGCAGCGCGGGCACCGGGGCGCGCATCACGCCGAGCCCCTGGCGCGCCCGCGCGACGAGGGTGCGGAACGAGCTGAGCCCGTCCAGCGGCAGGACGTGGTAGCGGCGCGCGCTCGCGATCGCGAAGGTCAGCAGGACGAACCCGATGCACACGAAGATGACGAGGCTCGTGAGCGCCCACTGAGGGATCCGCGCCGTCGCGAGCACCCAGACGATCAGCGCGAGCGCCGGGACGAGGTCGAACACGCGGTGCGCGAAGACGCTGCCGACGAGGTTCGCCCAGGCGCCCTCGCGATTGCCGAGCTTCCTCGTCAGGACGGCGACGCGGGCGAGCTCGCCGATCCGCCCCGGCAGCACCGCGTTCGCGAACAGGCCGACCGAGAACGCCGAGAAGACGAGCGGGTAGCGCGGGTGCGGCGGCGGCATCGCCTGCCGGATCGCGACCTCCCAGGCGACGGCCCGGAGCACGACCGATACGAGGTTGAGCCCGATCGCGGCGATCACCCAGCGCCAGCTCACGACCGTGAACGCGTCGCCGACGCTGTGCCAGTCGGGCCCGCGCCACCAGAGCAGGAGCCCCACGCCGACGAGGCCCGGCACGACGAGCAGCAGCCGCTTCACGCCACGACCCTCTCGTAGATCCCCTTCAGACGGGCCGCGATCGTGTCCCAGTCGTAGCGTTCCTGCACGAGCTCGCGGGCGGCGGCGCCGAAGCGTGCACGCCGCGCTTCGTCCGCGAGCAGCTCGACGAGCCCGCCGGCGAGCGCGTCGGCGTCTCCCGGCGGCACGGCGATGCCCGTCTCGTCCGTGACGACCGCGCGGTAGCCGGGGATATCCGACGCGACCGCGGGCGTCGCGCACGCGAACGCGCGCGTGAGCACCATCCCGAAGCTCTCCCCGCCGAGCGACGGCGCCGCGAGCGCCTTCGCGGCGAGCAGCTCCGCGGTCAGCACCTCGTCGGTGACGATCCCGAGCACGTCGATGCCGTCGTCGGGTACGCGAAGTCTCGTCAGCAGCAGCCGCACCTGGAGCGGGTCGGCGCCGATCAGTCGCAGGCGCGCGCCCGTCTCGCGATGGATGCGCGGCCAGGCGCGCAGCATCACGGCGAGGCCCTTGCGCGGGTCGTGCCGGCCGATGAAGACGATCCGGTGCTCGCGCGAGCCGGGGTCGGCCCCGGGCGGGATCAGGACGCCGTTCGGGACGATCTCGTACTCACCCGGGAGCCAGCGCGCCGCCGACGCGCGCGCCTCCTCGGAGACGGCGATCCGCTGGTCGATCCGGTCGATCAGGAAGCCCCAGAAGTGCACCGCGCCGCGCATCCAGCCGAGGTTCCCGGCCGCGTGCCAGGTACCGACGACCGGGCACTGCGCGAACGAGAGCGCCGCCACGCAGAGCGCCGGGGTCATCGGCTCGTGCACGTGAACCACGTCGAACCGCTCCCGCTCGAGCACCTTCTTCATCCGCGGGATCGACTGCGGGCTGAGCACGATGTTCGGCAGCGAGCCGTTCGCCGGTACGACCACGGAGCGGCCGAGCGGGATCACGCTCGGCGGCGGCTGCCCGTGCCTGCCGGTGCGCGGGTGGAGCAGCCGCGTCAGCTTCCCGGGCGGGTCGTTGCCGACCATGATCCGCACGTCGACGCCGAGCCGCTCCAGCGCCTGGGCCTGGTGCTCGGCGTGCTCGACCACGCCGCCCCAGTACGACCACGAGAACGGGACGACGATCCCGACCTTCACCGGTACGCCCCGGCGAGCCGCTCGAGCCCGAGGTCGAGCCGGTCGTCCGGCACCGCGAGCGAGAGGCGCATCCACCCCGCGCCGCTCGGCCCGAAGCCCTCGCCGGGAGCGACGGCGACGCCGTGCTCGGCGAGCAGCTCGTCCGCCGAGACGCCGTTCGGCCGCTCGACCCAGAAGAAGAAGGTGCCCTCGCAGCGCGCCTCGACGGGCAGCGCTTCGAGGACGCGGTCGCGCCGCGCCTGATACGAGGCGACGCGCGTCGCGACCGAGTCCTGCGGGCCGGTCAGCGCGGCGATGCACGCTTCCGCGACCGGCGAGAAGATCCCGACGCGCGTGTGGTCGTTCATCACGTTCACGCGCTCGACGATCTCCGCGTTCCCGAGCACGAAGCCGACGCGCCAGCCCGACATCCCGTAGGTCTTCGACATCGTGAAGAGCTCGACGCCGACCTCCTTCGCCCCGGGCGTCGCGAGGAACGACTCGGGCGCGCGGCCGTCGAAGACGAGGTCGCCGTACGCGAAGTCGTGGACGACGGCGGCCCCCGTCTCGCGCGCGTACGCGACCGCCTCGTCGAAGGCCCCGGGGGGCACCGCGACCGCGCACGGGTTGCACGGATAGTTGAGGAAGACGGCGCCGACCCGCTCCCGCGGCGCGCGCGAGAAGTCCGGCGCCCAGCCGCGCCCGGGATCGAGCGGAACCGTTCCGAGCTTCGCGTTCGCGAAGGCGACGGCGGACGGATAGTCGGGGTACCACGGCTCCGGCAGGACGAGCGTCTCGCCCTCCTCGACGAGGCACATTCCGAGCTCGACGAAGCCCGTCTTCGTCCCCGGCACGATCGCGACCTCCCGCTCCGGGTCGAGCTCGACGCCGTAGACGTCGCGGTAGCGCCCGGCGATCGCCTCGCGCAGCGCCGGCAGCCCGCGGATCGGCGCGTACCCGTGCGCGGACGGGTCGCGCGCGGCCTCGGCGAGGCGCTCGACGACGTGCGCGGGCGGGCCTACGTCCGGGTTGCCGCGCCCGAGGTCGACCACGTCGGGGCCGGCCGCCGCGACCTTGGCGAGCAGCGAGACGAAGTACTGCTGCGGCAGCCGCTCGAGGCGTTCGGGGCGCGGTCGCACGGCGCGATCGTACAGCCGCCTCGACGCCGACTCGCACAGGCGGCGACGCATCTAGACTGCGCGTGTGGTCGTGCAGGGCACAGCGGCTGCGCTCGTGGCCGAAGGAGTGAGCGAGCTGTCCCACGGGACGGCGGAGAGCAACGAGCGGGCTGTTGCGCTCTTCGAGCGCGCCATCGGCGTCGACGCAGGGTTCGCCGCGGCCTATCTCGCCCTCGGCCGCGCGTATCGGATCAAGGGCTCGCTCGGCGAGGAGTTGCAGCTCTGGCAGCGGCGCGTGCAGCTCGACCCGAGCGACGCGGGTGCGAGCGAGCGGCTCGGCTGGGTGCTCTGGTTCACGGGTCGGCCCGACGAGGCTCTCCCGTGGCTCCACACAGCCGTTGCGCAGCGCCCCGAAGGGAGGTGGGCGCACTTCTACCTCGGCAACGCGCAGCTCGCGCTCGGCGATTACGGCGAGGCCGAGCGGATGTACGGGCGGGCGCTCGAGCTCCATCCGGACCACAGCTCCGCTCAGGCCGGCGTGATCTGGTCGCTGCTCGCGGCAGGGAGGGACGAGGAGGCGCGGTCCCACCTGGGGCGGTTCCAGACGGGCTCCTTCGACGACGACCGGTATCCACTCAAGCTCGCCGACGCCGAATACTTCCTCGGCGAGGACGAGAACGCATCCCTGCACGCGCAGGACGCGCTCGCCGAGCCCGACGAGCGCTACTGGCCTCGCGGCTTCCTCGCGAGCACGATTCTCGGTGCGCTCCTGTGGCCCGCGGATCGTGCGGGCGCGGAGGAGCAACTCGGGTCCAGCGAACGGATCGACCGCGAGCGGCTCGAGGGTGGCGACGAGGGCTTCATGCCGCACATCGATCTCGCCGCGGTCGAAGCGATCCGCGGCGACGCGCGCGCCGCGTGCCGCTCGCTGCGAGGTGCGATCGCCGCGGGCTGGCGCTACGGCTCTCTCGCGGCGCGCGACCGGCTGTTCGAGAACCTGCGCGCGGACGACGAGTTCCTGTCGCTCGTCGCCGGCTGGTAGCTCGAGCAGCGGCGGACGCGGCGGGGCGGCGCGGATCGCGAGGACGTTCGAGCCTTTCGTGCGATGCTACTCGGCCATGGGCCCGCCCCCGACGAGGTACGCCCGCAGCGGCGACGTCTCCGTCGCCTATCAGGTCTCCGGCGAGGGGCCGCCCGACCTCGTGCTCGCCCCAGGGACCGTCTCCCACCTGGACTTCGGCTGGGACTCGCCGATGCGGGACTTCTTCGAGCGGATCGGCCGCTTCGCGCGGCTGATCCGCTTCGACAAACGCGGGACCGGGCTCTCCGACCGCCCCACCGAGGCGGCGACGCTCGAGGAGCGCACGGACGACATCCGCGCCGTGATGGACGCGGCCGGGAGCGAGCGCGCCTTCCTGTTCGGTGCCTCCGAGGGCGGCTCGATGGCGTGCCTGTTCGCCGCCACCTACCCGGAACGGACCCTCGGCCTGATCGTGTGGGGCGCGCAGGCCCGCTGGATCAAGGACCATGACTATCCCTGGGGATACGAGCCGGACGAGTACGAGCGCATGGTCGCCGAGCTCGCGGACGGGTGGCCGACAGAGGAGTACGTGCGCGGTTGGGGCGCGGGAACCGGAGCCGGGGCGGACGCGGATGTGATCGAGGAGATGATGCGGCGGATGCGCGCCGGCGCGAGCCCGGCCGCGGCCGTCGCCCTCGAGCGGATGAACGGGCAGATCGACATCCGCGAGATCCTGCCGACGATCCAGGCGCCCACGCTCGTGCTCAACCGGACCGGCGACCCGATCGCGCACGTCGACGCCGCCCGCGACCTCGCCGCACGGGTTCCGGGAGCGCGCTTCGTCGCGTTTCCGGGGGATTCGCACGGCATGGCCGGCATCGCCGACCGGGTGGTCGCGGAGATCGAGGAGTTCGCGACGGGCACGCGGCAGCCCGCGCCGACGACGCGGATGCTGACGACGATCGTCTTCGTCGACCTCGTCGGGTCGACGGAGCGAGCGGCGGAGCTCGGCGATGCCGCCTGGCGTGATCTCCTGGCCGAGCACTACCGCGCCGCCGAGAACGAGCTGCAGGCGTACGGAGGCCGCGAGATCGATCGGGCCGGCGACGGCCTGCTCGCGGTCTTCGACGGCCCGACCCGCGCCGTCCGCTGCGCGAGGGCAATCCAGGCGTCCGCGCAGGCGCTCGACCTGGGCGTGCGAGCAGGCGTCCACACCGGCGAGGTCGAGCTCGACGGCACGGCAATTCGCGGGATCGCCGTGCACACCGCGGCGCGGGTCGCGGCGGCCGCGGCGCCCGGCGAGGTGCTCGTGACCGGCACGGTGAAGGACCTCTCGGCCGGCTCCGAGATCGCGTTCGACGACCGCGGCGTTCACGAGCTCAAGGGGATCCCGGAGGCGCGCCGGCTGTATCGCGCCGCTCTGTAAGGTCGTGCAGGTGAACCTCGTCGAGACGCTGGGCGTCGAGATCGGCGTCCGCCAGACCGGCACGGACGCGGCCGTGCGCGCCGCCAGCGCGATCGCCGGCGCCTTCGGTGAGCTGGGGCTCGAGCCGCGCTTCCAGGAGTTCGAGTTCCTCGGCTACGACGCGGAGGAGCCGGAGCTCGAGATCGACGGCGAGCGCTGGCCGGCCGGGCCGTGCATGTACGCGCACCCCGGTGAGGTCGAGGGCGAGATCGAGAAGCTCTCCGACGGCGTCTGGGCGGTCGGCGAGGGCCGGCTGCTGCACGTCGACTTCGCGAAGGGCGCGATCCCGTTCCTCACCTCCACGTTCTTCGGCGGCCACATCGCGACGCCGCCGACCGCGTTCGTCTCGCGCGCCGACGCGGCCCGCCTGCCCGCGGGCGCCCACGCGCGGCTGAGGGTCGGGGGCCGCTTCGTCCCGGGCCGGCGCGACCGCAACGTGATCGCCGACATCCCGGGCGCGAGCGACGAGGTCGTCGTCGTCGGCGCCCACTTCGACTCGGTCTGGCGCGGCCCGGGCGTGATCGACAACGCCACCGGCGTCGAGGGCATCCGCCGCGTCGCCGAGCGCCTCGCCGGCCGCGAGCTCGCGCGGACGGTCCGCTTCGTCGCCTTCGCCGCCGAGGAGATCAGCCTGCTCGGCGCCAGGCGCTTCGTTCACGCCGCGAAGGAGCGCGACGAGCTCTCGAAGATCGTCGGCATGGTCAACCTCGACTGCATCGGCCACGGCGAGAAGCTCGAGCTGCTCGTCTCGCCGGCCGAGCTGCTCGGCCGCGCGACCGAGCTCGCGGCCGGGCTCGGCCTGCTCGACCGCTACGAGCTCGAGACCTCGATCGCCGAGGAGGCCGGCACCGACCACCTGCCGTTCGCGAAGGAGGGCATCCCCGCCGCGTCGATCCTCTACTTCCCCTACGACGAATACCACCTGCCCGAGGAGCGGATCGAGCTCGTCGACGAGCAGAAGCTGGCGGACGCGGTCGACCTCGCCGTCGCACTCGTCGAGAGCCAGCTGACGCTTCCCGTCGCCCGACTAA
>DAISLG010000115.1:0-7308 GCA_036820565.1 Gaiellaceae bacterium
CGCGCGAGCCAGTCGAAGACCGGAGGCCGCGCCCAGGCGTCCCAGTCGATCACCGCCTCGAGGCCGTCCGGGATGACGCGCGACAGGTTTCCGAGAATCCCTCCGCCCGTGACGTGGGCGAATGCACGCGCGCGCCCGCGCAGCGCTCGGGCCACGTCGAGGTAGAGCCGTGTCGGCGCGAGCAGGTCGGGGCCGTCGTAGGCGTCCTCGGCGAGGATCTGGCGGACGAGCGTGAAGCCGTTCGCGTGCACGCCCACCGACGCGAAGCCGATCACCGTGTCTCCCGCTCCGACCGTGGAGCCGTCGACCAGGTCGCGGCGGTCGACGAGGCCGACACAGGTTCCCGAAAAGTCGAGCTCGTGCTCCCGGAAGATCGCCGGCTGCTGGGCAGTCTCACCACCGACCAGCGCGCATCCGGCTGCACGGCATATCTCCGCAACGCCCTCGACCAGCTCCGCGACCTGCTCCAGCTCGACACGGTTCGCGGCGACGTAGTCCAGCATCAAGAGCGGGTCGGCACCACACGTCGCGACATCGTTGATGCAGTGCGAGGCGAGGTCGCGGCCCGCGTCTCGCAGCCTCCCGTGGGCGCGCTGGAGGATCAGCTTCGTCCCGACGTTGTCGGTCGACGCGGCGATCAGGCGCCGGTCGTCCAGCTCGACGAGCCCGGCGAACGCACCGAAGCCGGTGGCCCCGGTCGACTCGACCGCGGCACGCAAACGCCCGACGACACCCTCCGCGATCTCGAGGGAGACGCCGGCGGCCTCGTAATCCGTCACACGCGGAGTCTAAGCCTCGGAGCCGACGCCCTTGAAGCGCTCCGCGTGGAGCTCGGGGCGCCCCTCCGGCCCGCCGGGGACGAAGCGGACGATGCTGCTCTCGATCTGCACGTCGGTCTCCCAGTGCGGCAGGTCGAGCAGCTCCGCGAGCACGCGGGCCTTCGCCTCGGGTTCGTCGGAGCGCAGGTGCAGCTCGGCGATCTGGAGCGTGCCGGCGTCGTCGAGCAGCGCGTCGATCCAGTCGCGCGGCGGGTGCACCTCGAGGCGGTAGCCCGCGTTCGTCGCGATGAACGTCCGCCGGCCACCGTGCTCCTGCACCCGGAGCTTCCGTTCGGTGGCGTGTTCGAGCACGCGCCGGAACTCGTCCTCGTCGAGCGCGAAGCCCAGGTGGTCGACCCGGGGCACGCGCCAGTGACCCGGCTGGACGACGACGTTGACGGCGCCGTGCTCGAGCTCGCTCAGGCGCAGCTTGAACCCGATCCCGTCGAGCTCCTCCCAGGACGTGCCCGCCTCGAACGAGGTCTGCGAGTCGCCGACGCGGCCGTGACGGGCGACGAGGCGGAAGCCCAGCCTGCCCACGTAGTGCGCCTCGACCCGGCGCAGCTCGCTCGTGACCAGGTGATAGTGGAAGAGGCGCACGAGCTAGCGAGGGAAGATCTTCACGCCGTCGAGATGCGCGCGGCCGTCGCTCGAGAGCGCGACGTCGGCGTAGAGGCGGCGCTCCGCCATCGCGCCCGCATACCGGCGCGCCCTCCCCTGCTCGACGTAGAACGTCTCGATCCCGTACTCGACATTGCCGCCCTCGCGGACGACGCCGCGGATGAACGTCCCGTGCGACGGCTTGGACGGCGAGGCGTAGTCCTCGACCCAGCCGCGCCCGCTCTTGCGCAGAGTCACGTAGACGGTCGTGCCCGAACCGTAGTCCGCGCCGAGGCGCGAGATCGGGAAGCGGAGCGCGACGTACTCGCCGCGGAACGGGTCGATCGGATCGACGGGATAGGCCTGGATCAGCACGTGCCGGCCGAACGCGAGATCCGCCTCGCGCAACCCGGCGAGCGCGACCGGGACTGCCGCCTGGAGCGCGACGAGCACCCAGAAGACGAGGCGGCGGCTCACCCGGCCATCCGGCGGAGGAGCTTCGCGCGCTGCCGCTCGAGCCCCCACGCGACGCCGAGGACGAGCGCGCCGGCGACGATGAACGCGGCCGAGCGGGGCAGATAGGCCCAGAAGAGGTCGAAGAATCGCGTCACCGCCTCGACCGCCACGAAGGCGATCCCGGCGTTGACGAGCCAGGCCTCGTCGTTCTCGTACCCGGCCACGATCGCGCCGAGCGCGAGCGCGACGAGGACGACGTTGAAGATGACCGGCGCGGCCGGGAGGTGCAGGATCGCGGCTGCCGCGAGCGCGGTGACGGCGCACGCCGCGGCCTCGTAGCGGGCCGTGCGCCGGCCGCGGTCGAGGGCGAGGAAGGCGCATGCGCCGAGGGCCGCGACGAGCGCGGCGACGACTGCGGCGACGATGCCGTGGGGCGCGTCGAAGCCGAGGTCGAAGTGGAAGGTGAGCGCGTAGACGGCGAACGCCGCGATCGCGTAGCCGAGGCGGCGGGGCGGCTCTGTCAGGCCGAGCCGCAGGCGGGTTCCGGCCGCGTAGAGCGCGGCACCGTAGATCGCGAGGACGACCGGGATCGCCTCCGGCCTGTCGACGTTCGCGAGCTCGTACGCGATCCACGCGCCGAACGTGAGCGTCGCGAGCCCCGCGAAGGGCGCCGAGTCGAGCGTGACCGCCATCGCCGCGGCGGCCGCGGCCCAGACGAGGAACGCGAGGGGCGAGTGTGCCTGCACGTTGTACATCTGGCCGACGAGGAAGAGCGACGCGCCGAAGAGCAGCCCGCCGAGGAAGATGAGCGCGTGACCGGTGCGCGGCAGCGAGGCGCGCAGACGGTCGCCGCCCGCGTAGGCGCCGAGGAGCGCGGCCACGATCAACGCGAGCCGCGCGGGCCGCGGGATCCCGCTCCAGTTCGCCGCGAAGAAGAGGATCACGCCGAGCCCGACCGCCGTCGCCCCGATCACGCTGAGCACCTCGGTCAGCCGGCCGCGCCCGAGGGGTCGCGCACCGGTCGCGTGGCGCGCCCGGATCGCGGCCGCCTGCTCGGGCGTGACGAGACCTTCGCGGGCCCAGTCCTCGGTCTCCCGCGCGAGCCGTTCCTCGAAGTCGGCCATGCGCGAGTTATGCCACGTTTCTAGACTGGAGGTCGTGGGTCCCTCGCTGCTCACGAGCTGGACGCTCGACCCGCTCCAGCTCGCGCCCACCGTGCTCGCCGGCGTCCTCTACGCGCGCAGGGCCCGCACGCTCGCGCGCCGCGGGACGCCCGTGCCCGGCTGGCGCCGCGGCCTCTTCTGGCTCGGGATCGCCCTCGTCGTCTTCGCGCTCGCCTCGCCGCTCGACGCCTTCGGCGAGGAGGAGTTCTTCTTCGCGCACATGCTCCAGCACGTGATCCTGGGCGACCTCGCGCCCCTCTGCTTCGTCGCGGGGCTGACGGGGCCGGTGCTACGCCCGATCCTCCGAGTCGTCAACCCGCTGCGCGTCCTGACGCACCCGTTCGTCGCGCTGCCCGTGTGGGCGGTCAGCCTCTACGCCTGGCACCTGCCGTTTCTCTACCAGGCGGCGCTCCACCACGACGCCGTGCACGCCCTCCAGCACGTCCTCTTCTTCACCTGCGGCGGGCTGATGTGGTCGCCCGTGCTCGAGACGCTGCCCGCCCCCGTCTGGTTCGGGACCGGGATGAAGCTCGGCTACATCGTGGCCGTGCGGCTTGTCGAGACGGCGCTCGGCAATGTCTTCCTCTGGTCGGGCAAGGTCTTCTACCCCTACTACGAGCATCCCCACGCGCGCTGGGGGATCTCCGCCGCGCACGACCAGGGGCTCGCCGGGACGGTGATGATGATCGAGGGCTCGTTCGTGACGATCGCGGCGCTCGCGTGGCTCTTCCTGCGGCTCGCGCGGGAGGGGGAGCTGCGTCAGGAGCTGCTCGAGCGCGGCCTCGACCCCCGTGCGGTGCGGCGGGCGGTCCGGTACGGCCGCGCGGAGGATCTGGCGCCTCCGCGCTGAACTTCGTACGGATCGTTCCATGTGCCGAGAGGGAGGACCTAGCATGTCGCATGACCCGAACGCAGAGACCCGGCGGAGCCCGCAACCGGGCATGAACTGGGGCGGAGCGCGGATGCCCATCCCCGGCAACGCGGAGATGGTCGTCTGGATCGTCGCCCTGATCGTCGCGGCGATCGTCGTGTGGGGCAACGACAACGTCAACGGAGACGGCTGGTTCGACTTCTTCAAGTGGACCGCCGTCGCCTACCTGCTGAGCCGCGGGATCGCGAAGGCGAGCCGCGTCCTCGAGCAGTAGCGCTAGACCGGCTCGAAGCGGAGCTTGGCGAGTACCCGGCCCTCGGGAATCCGGGTCGGGTACTCGCCGGTCAGGCACGCGCGGCAGAGGCTCGACTCCGGGCGTTCCGTCGCGGCCTGGAGACCCTCGAGCGAGAGATAGGCGAGCGACGTCGCCCCGATCCGCTCGCGTACCTCCTCGACGCTCGCGTTGGCGGCGATCAGCTCGTCCTCGGCGGCGAGGTCGATCCCGTAGAAGCAGGGGCCGATGATCGGCGGCGACGAGACGCGGACGTGCACCTCGGCCGCGCCCGCCTCGAACAGCATCGCGACGATCTGCCTGGTCGTCGAGCCGCGGACGATCGAGTCGTCCACGACGACGACGCGCTGGCCCGCGACCTCGGCGAGCGGGTTGAACTTCATCTTGATTCCCTGGTCGCGCATCGCCTGGTCGGGCTGGATGAACGTCCGGCCGACGTAGCGGTTCTTGATCAGGCCCTCACTGAACGGGATCCCGGACGCGCGCGAGAAGCCGATCGCCGCGGGCGTGCCGGAGTCCGGGATCGGCAGGACGAGGTCAGCCTCGACCGGCGACTCGGCGGCGAGCCGCTCGCCCATCCGTACCCGGGCGCCGTGCACCTCGACGCCGTCGAGCCGCGAGTCCGGCCGCGCGAGGTAGAAGAACTCGAAGATGCAGAGTGCGCGCCGGTCGGGCGCGACGGCCCGGCTCACGTGGCAGCCGTCCTCGTCGACGATCGCGAGCTCGCCCGGATCGAGCTCGCGCTCGAAGCGGGCTCCGACCAGGTCGAGCGCGCACGTCTCCGAGGCGACCACCCAGTCGTCGCCGAGCCTGCCGAGGCAGAGCGGCCGCATCCCGCGCGGGTCGCGGAAGGCGAACAGGCGGCCCTCGGAGATCCCGACCACGGAGAAGGCGCCGTCGAGCCGCTCGATCGCGTGCGCGATCGCCTGCTCCAGGGGCGCCTCGTCGTCGGCGACGAGGGCGGCGATCACCTCGCTGTCCGAGGTCGAGCCGAGCGTCAGCCCCTCGCGGAGCTCGGCAGCGTTCGTCAGGTTGCCGTTGTGCCCGAGGGCGACCGTGCGCGCGCGGCCGTGGTGGACGAGCGGCTGCGCGTTGTCCCAGTGCGTCGCCCCGGTCGTCGAGTAGCGGGTGTGCCCGATCGCGACCTGGCCCTTGAGTCCGCCGAGCTTCTGCTCGCTGAAGACCTGCGCGACGAGCCCCATCTCGCGGAGCACCGTCAGCCGCCCGTCCTCGGAGACCGCGATCCCGGCCGACTCCTGGCCGCGGTGCTGGAGCGCGTGCAGCCCGAAGTAGGCGAGTCGCGCGACGTCGCGCTCGTCGGAGCGGATCCCGAAGACGCCGCACATCAGACGACCCCGATCTCGACGAGGTCGATCGCGAGCCGCGAGACGTCGGCGCGAGCGCACGCGACCACGACCCCTTCCTCGTACCGGTCTGTTGCCTGGAGGGGGGCGGTGCCGCTCCACTCGGCCGCTTCCGCGAGGGCGAGCTCGAGGCCGCCGTCCGAGACGTCGTGCGCGAGCGAGAGCAGCGGCGCCGACTGCCAGAGGAAGCGGACGAGCCCCGGCTCGGAGCCCTGCGCCAGGAGCACGACGTCGCCCGGCCGCCAGCGGGACGGGATCGCGCGCACGTCGTGGACGAGGCCGACACAGCCGACGACCGGCGTCGGCGGGATCGCGCGGCCGCCCGTCTCGTTGTAGAGCGAGACGTTCCCCGAGACGACGGGAATCCCGAGCGCCTCGGCCGCCTGGGCGATCCCCTCGATCGCCTCGGCGAGCTCCCAGCCGATCTCGGGCTTCTCGGGGTTGCCGAAGTTGAGGCAGTCGGTCAGACCGATCGGCTCGCCGCCGGCGCACGCGACGTTCAGCGCGGCCTCGATCACGGCACCCCAGCCGGCGCGGAACGGGTCGCGCTCGCCGATGCGCGGACCGTCGAGCGAGACGGCGAGGCCGCGGTTCCCGGCGAGGCGGATCACGGCGGCGTCGAGCCCCGGCCGGCGCACCGTGCGCGAGCCGACGAGGTGGTCGAAGCGCTCGTAGATCCACCGCTTCGACTCGTCGTTCGCGGGGTCGACCGGCGCCGGCGGGACGGGGTGCGGCGCGCGCTCGACCTCGTAGCGCGGGCACGCGTCCGTGAGCAGCGCCGCCGGGATCCGCCCGACGACCTCGTCGCCGAAGAGGCAGCGGAGCTCGCCCGTCTCGGTCACCTCGCCGATCACCGTGCACGCGAGCTCCCAGCGCGCGCAGACCGCACGGACGTCGGCGACGAGCTCCGGCCGGACGACGGCGACCATCCGCTCCTGGCTCTCCGAGATCATGATCTCCCACGGCTCGAGCTCCTCGCGCAGCGGCACGCGGTCGAGCCGCACGTCGACGCCGACCTCGCGCGCCATCTCCGCGAGCGACGACGCGAGCCCGGCCGCGCCGCAGTCCTGGAGCGACGCGACGAGCTCCCGCTCGACGAGCTCGAGCGACACCTCGATCAGCTTCTTGCCGGTGAACGGGTCGCCGATCTGGACGGAGGGGCGCTTCTCGCCGGAGCCCTCGAGGTCCTGGCTCGCGAGCACGGAGGCGCCGCCGATCCCGTCGCGCCCGGTCGTCGCGCCGAAGAGGACGAGCGCGTTGCCCGCGCCGGTCGCCTTCGCGCTGAGTACGCGCTCGGTCGGCAGGAGCCCGACGCACATCGCGTTGACGAGGCAGTTCTCGGCGTAGGCCTCGTCGAAGACCGCCTCGCCGCCGACGGTGGGGACGCCGACGCAGTTCCCGTAGTGGCCGATCCCGGCGACTGCGCGCTCGAAGTGCCAGTCCGGCGCACCGAAGCGGAGGCCGTCCAGCAGCGCGACCGGCCGCGCGCCCATCGCGATCACGTCGCGGAGGATCCCGCCGACCCCGGTCGCGGCGCCCTGGAACGGCTCGACGGCGGACGGGTGGTTGTGCGACTCGACCTTGAATGCGACCGCCTCGCCCTCGCCGAGGTCGAGCACGCCGGCATTCTCGCCGGGGCCCTGAAGGACGCGTTCTCCCGTGGACGGAAGCCGCTTCAAGAGCGGCGCCGAGTGCTTGTAGCCGCAGTGCTCCGACCAGAGCAGCGAGAAGACGGCGAGCTCGA
>DAISLG010000116.1:0-7186 GCA_036820565.1 Gaiellaceae bacterium
GGGAACGGCGCGGCGATCACGGGCTCGATCCTGCTCGAGCGCGCGCTCGGCGGCGCGGTCACGCTCTTCCTCGCCGCCGTCGGGCTCGCGCTCGCCGTCGGTCACTACGACGTCGGCGTCTACCTCTGGATCGAGGCGGCGTTCGTCGTGGCGATGGTCGTGGCGGCGATCGTCTTCTTCTCGCGCTCGGTGCGGCGGTTGCTCCGCTTCGGCGTGCCGCTCCTGCGCAGGCTCAGGCTCGAGCGCCCGGCCCGCATCGTCTACGAGGGGATCCACGGCTACCGCGCGCACACGGGGACGATGCTGACCGTGTCCGGGGCGACGCTGCTGATCCAGATCGCCCGCGTGCTCGCGATCTGGGCAGCCGCCGAGGCGGTCGGCGTCGGCCTCTCGCCGCGGCCGTACTTCGCGCTCGGCCCGCTCCTCTTCCTCGTCATGCTCGTCCCGTTCACGGTCAACGGCTTCGCCGTCCGCGAGGCGTTCTTCGTCAGCTTCCTCGGCAAGCTCGGCGTCGGGCCCGACGCGGCCTTCGCGACCGGGTTCCTCTTCTTCCTGCTGACGCTGGTGCTCGCGCTCCCGGGCCTCGCGATCTTCGTCTGGGAGGGCGTGCGGCGGCCGGCCCCGGTTCCCGATGGCTGACCTCTCGGTCGTCGTCGTCACCTACGACGCGCTCCCGTGGCTCGAGCAGTGCCTCGAGAGCGTCGCCGGCCACGACGTCGTCGTCGTCGACCACGGCTCGACCGACGGGACGCTCGACCTCGTGCGCGACCGGTTCCCGCACGTCCGCATCGTCGAGCAGGAAAACCGCGGCATGGGCGGGGGCAACAACGCGGGGATGCGCGTCTCGGACGCCCGCTACTTCCTGCTGCTGAACTCGGATGCCTGGGTCGTCGGCGATGCGATCGAGCGGCTCGTCGCCTTCGCGGACGAGCACCCGGAGGCGGCCGTCGTCGGGCCGAGGCTGCGGAACGTGGACGGGACGATCCAGCGGTCGGTGCGCGGCTTCCCGACGCTGTGGCGGCTCGCCACCGAGTACCTCTATCTGCGCAAGCTGGCGCCGCGGTCGCGCCTCCTCAACGCCTTCTACGGCGCCGGCTTCGACCACGAGACCGCGCGCGAGGTCGACTGGCTGTTCGGCCCGTGCCTGCTCGTGCGCCGCGACGCGAGCGACGCGGTCGGCCTCTTCGACGAGAGCTTCTTCATGTTCAGCGAGGAGGTCGACTGGTGCTGGCGCTTCCACACTGCCGGCTGGAAGGTCTTCTTCTTCCCCGTCGCCGAGGTCGTCCACGTCGGCGGCGCCTCGCACGGCGGGCGGCTCTACCGGGAGAACCTGCGCGGCCACCTGCGCTTCTTCGCGAAGCACCGCGGGCTGCGCGAGGCCGAGCGCGTGCGCCGGCTGCTCCTGTGGTCGCTCCGGGCGCGCGCGCTCGTCTCCCGCGGCGAGCAGGGGCGGCAGTACCGGGACGGCGCGCGCTTCCTCGGCTCGGGCTCCGCGCGGTCGCTGATCAGTTGAGATCGAGCGCGATCCGCAAGGCGTCCCGCAAGCGGTGCAACGAGGCCGGGTCCAGCTCGCCGCGCCGCCGCCCGAGCGCCCGTTTCGGAATCGTGAAGAGGTTGTCGCAGTTGACGACCGACTCGGCGCCGAGCCCATGCCGGCTGCCGACCGGGACCTCGGTCGGGAGGCCGCGCACCGTCCGGGTGACGCCGGCGACCGTGACGTTCGCGAGCAGCGGAATCGCCCGGTCCCGGGTTACGACCACCGCGGGTCGCGGCCCGCTCGGAAGGTCGACGTCGTGGATCGCGCCGCGGTTCAGATCGGCTCCCCTCCTTCGGCGCGGCTCCACGCCTCGAAGAGCGACAGCCCGAGCTTCCCCGTCCATTCCTCCTGTGGCTGCTCGCCATACCCGCGCCGGTAGGCCTCGTCGATCTCGCCCTCGCGTTCCTCCCGCAGGAGCTCGGCCAGTGCCGTGCGCAGCGCCTCGCTACGGTTGGCGAACCGGCCGGTCTCGACGAGCGCGTCCAGAGCGGCCACGTCCTGATCTGTCAGACGAACTGGGACTTGAGTTGTCATACGATCAGTCTAGCGCATGTTCGACTATCTGAGGCTCGCGCTTGCGACCGGGGTCGTCCTGTCGCCGGGGGCGCTCCTGGGGCGGGCGTTCGGCCGGCGTAGCGCCTCGGCGGCGCTGGCGTGGTCGATGGCCGCGCTCTTCGTCGCCTGGGCGGCCGTGTTCGCGCTGCACGGCACGATCAGGGTCGCGATCGCCGTCCTCGTGCTGATCGCCGCCGCGGCAGCGCCGTTCGCGCTCCGCGCCGGCCGCGTGCGGAGGCCGCGCGGCGGCTCGATCGCCCTCGGTCTCGGCGTCGTGTTCGGCCTGCTGCTCTGGCACGTCTCGGGGCCGCTCGCGGGTGACGCGCTCTTCCACCTCGCACGGGTGCGCAAGCTCGACGAGCTCGGCTCGCTGAGCCTGCACCGCGTCGACGAGTTCCGCGACGGCGGCCTCCACCCCGGCTACGCGTTCCCGCTCTGGCACGGCTTCCTCGCGCTCGTCGCGCGGATCGCGGGGGTCGACCCGGCGGTCGTCGTGCGTCACGAGGCGAGCGTGCTCGCGCCGCTCGCGTTCGCGGTGACGTACGAGGCCGGCCTGGCCGTCTTCCGCTCCGTCGGGGCGGGATTCTCGGTGCTCGCCGCCCAGGTCGCGCTGATCGCGCTGGCCCCGGGCCACGGCGGCGCCTACACCTCGCTCGCGCTGCCGCCGACGGCGTCGCGCCAGCTGCTCGTCCCGGCCGTGACCGCGCTCTTCTTCTGGCACGTGCAGGAGAGGTCGCGCGCGCTGCTCGCGTCGATCGCGGCCGGGTCGCTCGCCCTCGCGCTCGTCCACCCGACCTACGCCGTGTTCCTCTGCCTGCCGCTCGGCGGCTACCTCGTCGCGCGCTGGGCGCTCGCGCGCGCGGATGTGCGGGCGGGTGCGGAGGCGCTCGCGGCGCTCGCGCTCCCGACTCTCGCCGTCCTCCTCTGGCTGCGCCCGATCGTCGCGGAGACGATCTCGCACGATCCGTCGGACGCCGAGCTCCGGCGCGCGCTGGCCCACTACGGCGACCAGCTCGACGTCTTCTCGACGCACAGCTACCGGCTCGCCCCGGAGGTGATCGGGCGCGGCGGTGCGGTCGCGGTCGCCGCGCTCGTGCTCGTCCCGGTGGCGGCGCTCGCGGCGAGGCAGCGCTGGGCCGCGCTCGTGCTCGGCGGCTCCGCGGCGGTGCTCGCGCCGATGCTCGTGCCGTTCCTGTTCACGCACCTCTCCGATGTCGTCTCCCTCTCGCAGTCCCGCCGCGCCGCCGGCTTCCTCCCGTTCGCGTTCGCGCTCGCCGGCGGGCTCGCGGTGCTGGCCCGCCCGTTCGGCCGCCTGCTCGCCCCGGCCGCGCTCGCCGCCGGGATCGCGCTCCAGCTCCTCTGGCCCGGCGACTTCGCCTACGGCCTCGACCACGGCGGTCCCGCCGCCGCGACCTGGATCGCGGCGATCGGCGGCGCGGCCGCGCTCGTCCTCGCGGCGATCCTCCGTCCCCGCGGCCTCGTCGAGCGGCCCGCGCTGCTCGCGACCGCGCTCCTCGTGTTGCCCGTCGCCGTCCACGGCTTCGCGCACTGGAGCCCGCGAGAGCGCACTGCCGCCGCCCTGCCCGCGTCGCTCGTCGACGCCGTTCGCGCCCGCGTGCCGAAGGGCGCCATCGTCTTCTCCGATCCGGCGACGAGCTACCGGCTCGCCGCCTACGCGCCGGTCTACGTCGCCTCCGCGCCCGTCCCGCACGTCGCGAACACGAGGGCGAACCGTCCCGACGCGCGCCGCCGCGACGCGCTCGAGTTCCTCCGGACGGGCGACCTCGCGATCCCGCGCCGCTACGGGGCGACGTGGATCGTCCGCCGGAAGGGCGCACGCTTTGTGCTCTATCGGCTCCGCTAGACGTATGGTACGGTGTATGGCATGAAGAAGACGACCGTGTATCTCCCGGACGAGCTGAAGCACGCCTTGGCGCGGGCCGCGTCCACGACCGGTCGCAGCGAGGCGGAGCTGATCCGGGCCGGGATCGCCCGGGTCGTGGGGGACGAGAGCGCCCCGAAGCCGCGCTTGCCGCTCTTCTCGAGCGGAGACGGAACGATCGCCGACTCCGTCGATGAGATCCTCGCCGAGGGCTTCGGCGAGGATTGATCCTGATCGACACGAGCGGCCTGCTTGCCGCGGCCGACCCGGGTGACGTGCGCCACGGCGCCGCCCTTGCCGCGATCGAGCGCGCGACGCCTCCGCTCCTGCTGTCGCCGTTCGTCCTCGCCGAGCTCGACTATCTCGTCGGGAAACGGCGAGGGACGAGCGATCAGCTCGCGCTGCTCGACGACGTCGCGCGGGGGGCGTACCGGCTCGAGACTTTCACGGGCGCGGACGTCGCCGAGGCGCGCGCCGTCATGGCTACCTATCGAGATCTCGCCGTCGGGCTCGCCGACGCGTCGGTCGTCGTGCTGTCGCGTCGCCACGGCGTTCGCGACGTCCTCACGCTCGACGAACGCCACTTCCGCGTACTGCGCGGCGCGGACGACCGGCCGTTCCGTCTCCTCCCGGCGGACGCATGAAGGTCCTGATCGTCTCGCTCTACTTCCCGCCCGCGGGCGGCGGCGGCGTGCAGCGTCCGCTCAAGTTCGCGACCCACCTGCCCTCGCTCGGGATCGAGACGCACGTGCTCGCCCCGGACGACCCGAAGTGGATCCACCGCGACGACGACCTGCCGATGCCGACGCAGGCGTGGGTGCACCGCGCGCGGTACTTCGGGCCGAAGGGGCGCAAGCCGGCCGAGGAGCTGCACGGCAAGCAGGGGCTCGAGCGCGCGTCGACGCAGGCCCGGCTGTTCGGGCGGCGCCTGCTGCTGCCCGACGAGAACGTCAGCTGGAACCTGACCGCCGTTCCGGCCGCGATCAAGATCGTCAAGCAGGAGGGGATCGACGTGGTGCTGACGACCTCGCCGCCGAGCTCGGTGCACCTGATCGGGGCGGCCGTCAAGCGCACGACCGGCGTCAAGTGGGTCGCCGACCTGCGCGATTCGCTCGTCGCGCACCCGCATCGACGCCCGGAGCGGCTCGCGGCGCGCACGAAGGAGCGCGGCGAGCACGCCGTCGCCCGCCTCGTCGCCCGCTCGGCGGACGCGATCGTCGCCGTCTCCGACGCGATCGCGGTCGAGGCGCAGGGCTTCGAGCCGCGCGGCCGCGTCGTCCCGATCGCGAACGGCTCGGACTTCGACGACTTCGAGGGGCTCGAGTACCGCCGCGGCGACCGGTTCCGGATCACGCACGCGGGCTCTTTCTTCGGCAAGCGGAGCCCGCGGCCGTTCCTCGAGGCGCTCGCGAAGTCGGAGCTCGACATCGTCGCCCGCTTCCTCGGCGACTTCCGCGCCGCCGACCGCGAGTGGGCCGAGACGCTCGGCCTCGGAGACCGGCTCGAGCTGATCCCGTACGCGCCGCGCCGCGTCTCGCTCGAGCTCCAGCGCGACTCGGACGCCCTCCTGCTGCTGATCCCGGACGCCGGCGGCCGTGGCAAGGGCGTCCTCAGCGGCAAGGTCTTCGAGTACCTCGCGGCCGAGCGGCCGATCCTCGCGGCGGTGCCGACCGATGGGGCCGCGGCCGAGCTCCTGCGCGAGAGCGACGCCGGCGTCGTCGTCGGCCCCGAGGACGTCGACGGGATCGGCGCGGCGCTGGCGCGGCTGCACACGAGCTGGGCGGCGGGCGAGCTCGACCGGCCGCCGCTCTCGGACGAGATCCGCCGCCGCATCTCGCGCCGGGCTCGCGTCCAGGATCTCGCCGACCTGCTCTGGAGCCTCGAGTGAGCCGCGTCACGAGCGGGCTCTTCCTGGCGACCGTCTTCTGCGTCACCTTCGAGAAGGTGCACTGGAACGTGGCGGGCGCGGTCGGCCTCGCCGACGTGCTCGCGATCGGCTTCCTCGTCTCGTTCGCCTTCGAGGCGCGCGCCCGCGTTCCCCGGACGACGGGCGTCGTGCTCGGCTTCGTC
Organism: Gaiellaceae bacterium; assembly: GCA_036820565.1. Taxonomy (GTDB): domain Bacteria; phylum Actinomycetota; class Thermoleophilia; order Gaiellales; family Gaiellaceae; genus DAISLG01. The sequence goes on from DAISLG010000116.1 coordinate 6,045, forward strand.
GCCGCATTCCTGCTCGTCTACCTCGTCGGGTTCTACAACCTCCAGACCTCGGACGCCCTCGCCCAGTTCGCGAAGGGGCTCGTCAAGTTCCTGATCCACTTCCTCTTCCTCGCGGCCGGGATCGCGTACCTCGCGCGCCGCTCGCGCCCCTACTACTGGCGGACGCTCGGCTGGTTCTCCGCCGGGATGGTCGCGAACGCGGCCTACGGGATCGCGCAGCTCGTCGTCGCGCAGGGCGGCGGGAACCTCGACGCCCAGCTGCTCGGGCCGCTCACCGGCGGCGCCTCGTCGATCAACGTCTACGGCGCCGTCAACGGCGCGAGCGTCTACCGGCCGAACGCGCTGACCGGCGACCCGAACCATCTCGGGATCATGCTGATCGTGCCGCTGCTCGTGCTCGGCCCGCTCTACCTCCGGCTCGAGGCGCGCCACCGGCTGCGCTGGCCGCTCGCGCTCGTGATCGGCTTCCTGCTCCTCGTCGAGCTCGCGACGCTCTCGCGCAGCGGCGTGCTCGGGCTGGTCGTCGGCTTCCTGATCCTCGCCGTCCCGTACCGGCGGCTGTTGCGCACGCGCGCGTTCCTGCTCCCGCTCGCGGGCGTCGTCGCGCTGCTGGCCTACGTCGTGAGCGCGCGGAGCAGCTTCTTCGAGACCGTGCTCAAGTCCCGCGTCGAGACGGGCGGCCGCTCGAGCTCGGCGCACTTCGACGTCTACTCCTTCATCCCCGACGTGCTGCACCAGCACCCGCTGTTCGGGCTCGGGTTCAACAACTTCTCCGTCTACTACGAGTTCGTCACCGGGAAGTCCAACTGGGGACCGCACTCGTTCTACGTCTCGCTGCTCGTCGAGACCGGCCTCGTCGGCGCTGCGCTCTTCGCCGTGTTCCTCTGGTACGTGTTCCGCCGCCTGCACGCGGCGCGGGCGCTCGGCCGCCGGCTTGCCGCCGCGGGAGATCCCCTCGCCGCTCGCGTCCGCCCGCTCGCGTGGGGACTGACCGCCGCGCTCGCCGGGACGATGGCCTCGAACGCCTTCTACCTGACGATGCAGTTCTATTACTTCTACGTCTTCGCAGTCCTCGCGCTGGCGGCCCCGATCGTGTTCCGGCGGCCGTGAAGGTCGCGGTCCTGACGACGTCGTACCCGCGC
>DAISLG010000117.1:0-2090 GCA_036820565.1 Gaiellaceae bacterium
GTCGGCACGCTCGACGATCAGCGTGTTCGCCTGCGGGATGTCGAGGCCCGACTCGATGATCGTCGTCGAGACGAGCACGTCGGCGTCGCCTGCGAGGAACTTCATCATCTGCTGCTCGAGCTCCCGCTCGGGCATCTGGCCGTGGCCGACGAGGAAGCGGAGCTTCGGGCACAACTCCCGGAGCTTCGTCGCCGCCTCCTCGATCGTCTCGACGCGGTTGTGGAGGTAGAACGCCTGCCCCCCGCGGGCGACCTCGCGCTCGAGCGCGGTGCGGATCAGCTCCTCGTCGAACTCGCCGACATAGGTGCGGATCGGACGGCGGCCCTCGGGCGGCGTCTCGATCACGGAGATGTCGCGCAGGCCCGCCAGCGACATGTGCAGCGTGCGCGGGATCGGCGTCGCCGAGAGGGCGAGCACGTCGCACTCGAGCCGCAGGCTGCGAAGGAGCTCCTTCTGCGCGACGCCGAAGCGCTGCTCCTCGTCGACGATCACGAGCCCGAGCTCCTTCGGGATCACGTCCCGCGAGAGGACGCGGTGCGTGCCGATCAGCACCTCGACCTTGCCCTCGGTGAACTCCTTCAGCACCTGCTTCGCCTCGGCGGGCGTCCTGAAGCGCGAGACCATCTCGACCCGCACCGGGAAGTCGCGGTAGCGCTCGCGGAAGGTGTTCCAGTGCTGCTGCGCGAGGACGGTCGTCGGGACGAGCATCAGCACCTGCTTGCCGTTGACGGCGGCGGCGAACGCCGCGCGCACCGCGATCTCGGTCTTGCCGAAGCCGACGTCGCCGCAGACGAGGCGGTCCATCGGCCGCGGCGCCTCGAGGTCCTCCTTGACCGCCTCGATCGCGCGCCGCTGGTCCTCGGTCTCGCGGTAGGGGAAGCCGGCCTCGAGCCGCTCGAGCCACTCGTTGCGCAGGTCGTACGCCGTGCCCTCGGCGGACTGCCGCTTCGCGTAGAGCGCCAGCAGCTCCCCCGCGAGCTCGCGCAGGCCCTCGCGCGCGCGGGTCTTGAGCCGGTCCCAGGCCTTGCCGCCGAGCTTCGAGAGCTGCGGCGCCTTCGCGTCCGCCCCGACGTAGCGCGAGACCTTGCCGATCTGCTCGTGCGGTACGTAGAGCCGATCCTCCCCGCGGAAGGCGACGAGCAGGTAGTCGCGGGTGACGGCGGCGACCTCCTTCGTCTCGAAGCCGAGCAGCTTGCCGACGCCGTGGTCCTCGTGGACGACGTAGTCGCCGGTGCGGAGGTCGGCGAAGCTCTGGAGCGCCCGGCCGAGGCTCGCCGGCGCGCGCGGGGGCCGCTTGCGGAAGACCTGGACGTCGGGAAGCAACACCAGGCCGAGCTCGCGCCAGACGAAGCCGCGGCGGGCGGGCGCGATCGCGAACCGGAGCGCGGGGTCGCGCGGCAGCGCGTCGCCGGGCTCGAGCAGCCCCGCCTCGACGCGCCGCAGCATCCTCTGCGTGCGCAGTGCCTCGCCCCGGTGCGGGAAGGCGACGACGACGCGGTTCGCGCCGCGGACGAGCGCGCCCAACTCGTTCTCCGCCTCGGAGAGGCCGCGCGCGGCGAGCGCCGGCCGCTGCGCCTCGAAGGCGTGCTTCTGGCCGCGCGGAAACGGGTCGATCTCGGCCGCGTCCCCAAGCGGGAGTTGCTCCCCGTACTCCTCCTCCCACAGCTGGCGCACGTCGTCCGGCTGCCAGACGAGATCGGGCGGGCCGGGCAGCGGCGGGACGAGGTCGTCGGGGATCGCGACCCGCGCGTCCTCGTCGGCGAGCTCCGGCTCGAGCAGGTCGAGCAGCCGCTCGGCGGCGGGATAGACGACGCAGGATTCGATTTGGCGCATGGCGCGCTGGGTGAACGGCGAGAAGGCGCGGATCTGCTCGACCTCGTCGCCGAAGAGCTCGATCCGGAGCGGCTCGCGCCCCGTCGCGCCGAAGATGTCGACGATCCCGCCGCGCACGGCGAACTGGCCCCGCTCCTCGACGCGCTCGACCCGCGCGTAGCCGGCGAGCGCGAGGTGCTCGGCGAGCTCGTCGATCCCGGGCTCGTCGCCGGGCTTCAATCGCAGCGGCTCGGGGCGCTCGCCGGCCGGCGGCATCC
>DAISLG010000117.1:2100-7136 GCA_036820565.1 Gaiellaceae bacterium
CCGCCGAGGCGCAGACGAGGCCACCGGCCGCGAGCACCTCGAGTGCCCGGGCCCGCTCGCCGACGAGGTGCGGCGGCGGCTCGAGCCCGGAGCCCCAGTGGACGCCGCGGCTCGGGAGGAGGGCGACCCGGTCGTCGCCGAGGAACCAACCCACCGCCTCGGCCGCGTCGCGCGCGTCGGCGTCGTCCGGCAGCAGGCAGACGAGCGGCCGCCCGAGGTGCTCGTACGTCGCCGCGAGAACGAGCGGAAGCGCCGGCTCCGAGACCCGGGCGCGCGAGCCGGCCAGGTCGTCTGCGAACGCCTGGAGCCGCTCGGTGGCGGCGAGCTCGCGGACGAAGGCGTGGAGAACAGGACGGTCCATGACGAAAGGCGGAACCGGCCGTTCCGCGGCCGTCATCGTACCTTTGGCGTTGGGCAGTACCGGGTCCCATCCCTATCCCCCACCCACCCACGGGGATTGACCCAGGGTAGCGCTCGGCGCGCCAGGGTTTGTGTCAATTCTGTGTCGTTTTTCCTGGGAAGAGCGCGCCGGCTAGGGCCGGCGGGCGCCGTCGTAGCCCGAGCTGTACCAGGGGTCGCCGAGGCTCGCGAACGACACGCGCGCTCCGGCGTGCGGCGCGTGGATGAAGCGGCCGCCTCCGGTGTAGAGGCCGACATGGCCGAGCCCGTGGAAGAAGACGAGGTCGCCGGGCCGCAGCGCCCAGCGCGACACCCGGCGCCCGACGCCGAACTGCTCCGCGGCGACACGCGGCAGCGTGAGCCCGAAGTGCCGGTAGACGAACGAAACGAAGCCGGAGCAGTCGAATCCGGTCGCGGGGCTGGTGCCGCCGTAGCTGTAGGGAACGCCGAGCAGGTGGCGGGCGAAGCGCACGGCGCGAGGCCCGAGCGTCGCACGGCTGGCCGTCTTGGTCGAGGCCTCCGCCCAGCCCGCCAGTGCGGCGGCGAGGGCGCAAACGACCACGACGAGCAAGGCAAAGCGCAGTGGGTAGGTCATCCGCAGACTCCTTTCGGCAGGTCGAGGCGGCGGAACGCGCGCCCTGTGCCGTTGGGGAAGCCCGGGAGTCTAGTTGAACTTCGCCTGTGTACGCTCGAGCCCCTCGGCGTCCAGGGCCTCGACTGCGTCGGCGGCGCGGACGACGATGCCGTCCCGGTCGTCCGCCGGCTCGAAGTCGGAGAGGACGTAGTCCGCGACGGGCCTGGGGTCGCCCCGGCCCGGCCTGCCGACGCCGACGCGCAGGCGCAGGAACTCGGGCGAGCGCAGGTGCGCCGCGACCGAGCGCAGGCCGTTGTGCCCCGCGAGGCCGCCGCCGAGCCGCACCTGGAGCCGCCCCGTCTCGAGGTCGGCCTCGTCGTGGACGACGAGGATCGCGTCCGGCTCGAGCTTGAAGAACTTCGCCGCCGCCCCGACCGAGCGCCCCGAGTCGTTCATGAACGTCTCCGGCGCGAGCAGCGCGACCCTGTGCGCGTCGATCCGCACCTCGGCGATCCGGCCGGAGAACTTCGCCTTCCACGACGCGTCGTGGCGCCGGCCCAGCTCGTGCAGGACCATCCAGCCGACGTTGTGGCGGTTGCCGGCGTACTCGCGGCCCGGGTTGCCGAGGCCGACGACGAGCAGATCGAGCGACGAGGCTCCTTCGCCCCGGCGCCGGAAGAGGCGCATCTAGCTGTCGGGCTTCTCGGAGTCGCCGCCGCCCTCGGCAGCGGGCTCCCCGGACGAGTCGCCCTCGCCCTCGGGGGCCTCCTCGCCCTCCGCGAGCTCGGCGCCCTCCTCGCCCTCCTCCAGCTCCTCGGGCTCGGGCTCCACCTCGATCGTCGGCAGCGTCACAGTCGCGAGCACGGTCTCCTCGGGGTCGTCGAGGTAGAGGACGCCGTCGATCGGCTTCAGGTCGGAGAGACGCAGCGTGTCGCCGATCGCCATCTCCGAGACGTCCAGCTCGACGTGCTCGGGGATCTCCATCGGCAGCGCCTCGACGTTGATCTCGCGCGAGACCTGCGAGAGGACGCCGCCCTCCTTGACGCCGGCGGACTCGCCGACGAGCTCGACCGTGACCTGCGTCTGGATCGGCTGGTCGAGGCGGACCTCCTGGAGGTCGATGTGCGTGATCTTGCCGCGAATCTTGTCCTGCTGGTAGTCCTTCAGCACCGACGGGTGCGCCGTCTTCTGGCCGTCGAGGACGACGTCGAGGATCGCGTGCAGGCCGTGGCCGCCGGTCAGCACGGTGCGCAGGTCGCGCTCGGCGACACTGAAGGCGTGCGGCTCCTTCCCGCGCCCGTAGAGGACGCCTGGGATCAGCCCTTCCTTGCGCATGCGGCGCGTGTCGGCGGAACCCCGCCCCTCACGTTCGCGCACAACGAGTTTGACTCTCTCTCCGGCCACGGCGGCGGATTGTAGCTACTTGCGGATGTGCAGGTTGATCCCGAGGAGGATCAGCGGCCAGAGCACGACCGCGAGCACGGCCGAGGCGATCTGCCGGAGCGTGTTCAGGTGCGCAAAGTAGTGGTGCGACGACGCGAGCGCGACGCCGACGATCAGGTAGACGATTCCGATGAGCCCAGGGCGGCGCATGGGGAACTGTTTACCGCTCGGGCCGAAATGCCAAACGAACTAGAAGAGCTGGTTCTCGCCGGCGAAGATCGCCGAGACCGAGTCGTCCGAGAAAACGTTCCAGATCGTCTCGGCGAGCAGGCTCGAGACGGTCAGGACGGTGAGGTTGTCCGGCCGGTGGAGCGGGTCGATCGGCACGGTGTCGGTGACGACGACGCCCGCGAGGTCGGCCTTCGCGAAGCGCTCGAGCGCACCGTCCGAGAAGAGTCCGTGCGTCGCGAACACCCAGACCTCGGTGGCGCCCGCGTCCTTCAGCGCCTGCGCGCCGGCGAGGAGCGTGCCGCCCGTCGAGATGATGTCGTCCCCGATGATCGCGATCTTGCCGCGCACGCGGCCCGTGACCTCGGTGACCGACACCTGGTCGTGCCCCGGCCGCGTCTTGTGCATGACGGCGAAGTCGGCCTCGAGCATCTGGGCGAACTTGACCGCCATCTTCGCGCGGCCCGGGTCGGGCGAGACCGAGACGACGCCCTCGCCGGAGAGGCCGAGGTCGCGGAAGTGGTTCGCGATCAGCGGGAGGGCGGTCATGTGGTCGACCGGGATCTTGAAGAAGCCCTGGATCTGGCCGGCGTGCAGGTCCATCGTCAGCACGCGGTCGGCGCCGGCGACCTGGAGGAAGTCGGCGACGAGCTTGGCGGTGATCGGCTCGCGCGGCGCGGACTTCTTGTCCTGGCGCGAGTAGGGGAACCAGGGCACGACGACCGTGATCCGCTTCGCCGAGGCGAGTTGCGCCGCGTTGATCATGATCAGCAGCTCCATCAGGTTCCGGTCGACGGGGCCCGAGCCGGTCTGGATCAGGAAGACGTCGGCGCCTCGGATCGACTCCTCGTACTTGCAGTAGGTCTCGCCGTCGGCGAACGTCTTCAGCGTCACTTCGCCGAGCTCGATGCCGAGGCGCTCGGCGATCTTCTCGGCCAGCTCCGGGTTCGAGCGGCCGGCGAAGAGCATCAGCCGCTTCTGCGGGCCGCGCTCGATCCAGTGGCCGGGCCTCGGCTCCGTCAGGGTCGTCGTCCCCTCGATTCCGGGCAGGCTCAGGGTCTCAGTCGCTCCGCTTGCGCTCGGCATACCCCTCCTTCGTGACCTGGCGGGAGCGCGCGATCGCGAGCGCGCCGGGCGGGACGTCCTCGGTCACGACGGAGCCTGCGGCGACGACCGCTCCGTCGCCGATCGTCACGGGCGCCATGAAGACATTGTCGCTGCCGGTCCTGACGTTGCTGCCGACCGTCGTCCGCTGCTTGCCGGGGCCGATCTCGGGACGGTAGTTCGCGGTGATCGCACCCGCGCCGATGTTCGTCCCCTCGCCGATCTCGGCGTCGCCGATGTACGACAGGTGCGGCACCTTGGCGCCACGGGCGATGCGCGAGTTCTTGATCTCCACGTAGGTGCCGGCCTTCGCGTCGGGCTCCAGAACGCTTCCGGGGCGAAGGTAACAGAACGGTCCCACGGTCGCGCCGGTCCCGATCTCGGCATCGATCGCGACCGTCTGCGCGTGGATCTCGGCGCCCGCGGCGACCTTCGTCCGGCCGCGCAGGACGGTGAACGGGTGGACGATCGCGTCGGCCTCGAGCTCGACCGTCGGGTCGATCCACGTTGTCGCCGGGTCGAGGATCGTGACGCCGGCGAGCATGTGGGCCTCGTTGATCCGGTCGCGGAGGACCGCCGCCGCCGCCGCGAGCTCGGCGCGGGTGTTGACGCCGTCGGTCTCGCGCGGGTCGGAGGCGATGTGCGCCGCGACCGTCTCCCCCGCCTCGACGAGCAGGCCGATCACGTCGGTCAGGTAGAGCTCGCCCTGGACGTTGTGTGGCTCGAGCCGGTCGAGCAACAGCCAGAGGGCGTCGTCGCGGAAGACGTAGATCGAGCTGTTGATCTCGCCGACCTCGAGCTCCTCGACGGTCGCGTCCCTGCCCTCCGCGATCCGGAGGACGTGGCCCGAGGCATTGCGGATGATCCGCCCGTATGCCCGCGGGTCGGCGGGGACGGCGGAGAGGATCGTCGCCGCTGCGCCCTCGCGCCGGTGCGTCTCGACGAGCTGCTCGAGCAGCGCCGACGTGAGCAGCGGCGTGTCGCCGGAGAGGACGAGCACGTTCTCGGCTCGACCCTCGATCGCCGCCCGGGCGGCGCGGACGGCGTCGCCCGTGCCCTTCGGCTCCTGCTGGACCGCGACCTCGTGGCCCTCGAACCGCTCCCGGGCCGCGGGCGACGCGATCACGACGAGCGGGTCGGCGCCGACGCCGCGGCCGGCCTCGAGCACCCAGTCGACCATCCTGCGGCCGAGCAGCTCGTGGAAGTGCTTCGGCACGGCGGATTTCATCCGCGTGCCGAGGCCCGCGGCCATCACGACTGCTGAGAGCTGGGTCACAGCTGGGGCGCCAGGACTCGAACCTGGGATCGCGGGACCAAAACCCGCTGCCTTACCACTTGGCTACGCCCC
>DAISLG010000118.1:0-6952 GCA_036820565.1 Gaiellaceae bacterium
GCCGAAGGCGATCGCGCGCAGCCGCGAGCTGCTCGCGACCGACCCCGACTCGCTCTCGACCAACGACCTCCTCGCCCATCTCGAGCAGTGCCGCGCACACCAGCGCGAGATGATCTACCAGCACATGCGCCACACGGCGCCGGCGGTCATCCCGACCGGCGACTTCATGACGCACGCGATCGAGTGGACAGGTCTGCCGCCGTCGCAGCTGATCCCGCTGCTGCGCGGCTCGGCGCCCGTCTCGAGCGGCGACTCCGACGACTTCGACGGCTTCCTCGCGGCGGTTCGCGACGACGAGGCGGCGCAGCAGCTGCTCGCGTCCGGCGCGGATCCCGGCGCGATCGTGGCCGGTCTGCGCGCGCTGCCCGGCGAGACGGGTGCGGTGGCGAATGCGTATCTCGACCTCGTCGGGCACCGGCTCGTCGACGGGTTCGACATCGGCGACCCGACGCTGCTCGAGCTCCCCGAGGTGCTCGTCAAGTCGCTGCGCACGAGGCTCGCGGAGGAAGACGGTCGCGCCGGCGACGCCGGCCTCGATGACCTGACTTCCCGCATCCGCGCAGTGGTTCCCGATGACAAGCGGGAGGAGTTCGATGCGCTGCTGGCAGAGGCGCGGCTCACGTACCGCCTGCGCGACGAACGCGGCGTCTTCACCGACGTCTGGGCGGCCGGAATCACGCGCCGCGCCGCTCTCGCCGCCGGCCGGCGGCTCGCGGCGTCGGGCCGGATCGAGCAGCCGGAGCACTTCGTCGAGGCGTCGTTCGACGAGATGCGCTCGCTGCTGACGGACAACAGCGGACCTTCCGCCAGGGAGCTCGCGGAGCGCGCGCGCTTCCGAACGACGTACACCATCGACCAGGTGCCGCAGCTGCTCGGCGATCCTCCCTCCCCGCCGCCGGACGTCTCTGGTCTGCCGCCTGCGGCGGCCCGGATGATGCGCTCGATGGGCTTCGTCCTCCAGTCGCTGTTCGGGTCGTCGGAGGCGCCGAACGAGCCGACGCTCGTCCGCGGGATCCCGGCCAGCCCCGGCGCCTACGAGGGCACCGCGAGGATCGTGCGCGACCCGAGGGAGTTCGACCGTTTGGTGCAGGGCGATGTCCTCGTGACGCCGTCGACGTCGGAGGCGTTCAACGTCCTGCTGCCGCTCCTCGGCGCGATCGTGACGGACGCCGGCGGCCTGCTTTCGCACGCGGCGATCGTCGCGCGCGAGTACGGCATGCCCGCCGTCGTCGGTACGCGCGAGGGGACGGCGTTGATCCCCGAGGGAGCGCGCGTCCGCGTCGACGGCACGAAGGGCGAGGTGAGCGTGCTCACGTGAGCGCCGTGCCGCTCGCAGAAGCGCGCGACGAGACGGAGTTCGGCGGCAAGGCGGTGCAGCTCGGCGCGGCGCTCCGCGCCGGGCTGCCCGTTCCGCCCGGCGCGGCACTCGCCGCCGAGCTCGTCGACGCGGTGGCCGCCGGCGACCCCACGGCCGCGGCCGAACTGGAGACGCTCACGGCACGTGTCGCCTGGCCGGTGGCCGTGCGCTCGTCGGCGATCGGGGAGGACTCGGCCGACGCGAGCTTCGCCGGTCAGCATCTAACGCAGCTGAACGTGAGGGATCCGGCGGGGCTCGCGGAGGCGGTCGCCGCGGTCTGGGCGTCAGCGCGCTCGGAGGCCGCGCTCGCCTACCGGGCGCGCCTCGGCATCGACGGGCAGCCGCGAACCGGCGTCGTCGTCCAGGCGCTACTCGACCCGGCAGTGGCGGGCGTCCTCTTCACCCGCAATCCGCTCAACGGCGCCGACGAGCGCGTGATCGAGGCGAGCTGGGGCCTCGGCGAGGCGGTCGTCGCCGGCAGCGTGATCCCCGACCGCTTTCGAATCGCGCGCGACGGAACGGTGCTCGAGCGGACGCCGGGCTGGAAGACCGTGGCGCTGCGACCGTCCGCCGACGGGGGGACCGTCGAGGAACCAGTCGCGGCCAACCTCGTCGAGCAGCTCTGTCTCGACGACCGCCGACTCGCCGAGCTGCACGCGCTCGCCTCGCGCTGCGAGCACGTGTTCGGCAACGGCCGCGACCTGGAGTGGGCGTTCGCCGGACAGACGCTCTACCTGCTTCAGTGCCGGGCGGTCACGCGCTGACTCGGCAGGGCGACGAGACACCGCCCGAGCGCGCGATCCTGCTGACGGTGGTCCTCGGCACAATGCTCGTGCCGCTGAACTCGACAATGATCGCAGTGGCGCTCCCGCGCGTGATCGAGGACTTCCACGCGAGCCTCTCGTCCGCCGGCTGGCTCGTCACCGGTTACCTGGTCGCGATGGCGTCCCTGCAGCCGGTCGCGGGCCGGCTCGGCGACCGGATCGGACGCAGGCCGCTCGTCCTCGGAGGGCTCGCATGGTTCGCCGTCGCCTCGCTCGCGGCGGCACTCGCACCGAACCTGCAGCTCCTGATCCTCTTCCGCATCCAGCAGGCGGTCGCCGGCGCACTCGTCTTCCCAAACGGCATCGCGCTCCTGCGCGAATTCGCGCCCCCCGGCAAGCTCGCCAGCCGCCTCGGTCTCGTCGGCGCCACCCTACCGCTCGCAGCCGCCGCGGGTCCGCTCGTGGGCGGCCTCCTGCTCGCACTCGGCGGGTGGCGCACCATCTTCCTGCTCAACCTGCCGCTACTCGTCGTGCCCCTCGCGCTCGGCTGGCGCGTGATCCCACCGCGGCACCAGGAGCGCCGAAGCGAGCGATTCGACGCAGCCGGTGCCGTTCTGCTCTCGACACTCCTGTTCGCCGGAGCCTGGGTGCTGATCCAGGGCTTCGACAACGCTGGCGGAGGCGTGGCACTCGCGCTTGCGTGCGCTGCGGCACCGCTCCTGCTCGTGCAGGAGTTGAAACACCCGCACCCCTTGCTCCAGCCGCGCCTCTTCGCCCGTGCGCCCTTCCTCGCCGCCAACGGAGGCGTCGCGCTAAGCAACCTAGCGATGTACGTGACGATCTTCGCGCTCCCGATCCTGCTCACCCGCCGCGGCGACTGGACGAGCGCCGGGATCGGGCTCGCGCTCGCTGCGCTTTCGTTCGCCACGTTCCTCTGCTCACCATTTGGCGGGCGCGCCGCGGAACGGCTAGGAGCGCGCACTCCCGGCGTGGTGGGTTTGGCGCTTCTCACAGTCAGCCTCGTGCCGCTCACCGTCGCGCCGGCGACGATCTCGCGACCGGCACTCGTCGCCACACTGATCAGCGCCGGCATCGGCCTCGGCCTTTCGTCAGCACCCCTCCAGGCAGCCGCACTTGAGTCCATTGAAGTCTCGGCTGCCGGAGTCGCCTCCGGGATCTTCTCGACCAGCCGCTACCTCGGCAGCATCACCGGAACGGCCCTGCTCGCCGGGCCGCTCGCGCCTGCAGCGAGTGGATTCGGAGGCTTCGGCGTCCTCTTCGCGACACTCGTCGCGGCAGCCGGCGCATCCGCGCTGCTCTCGCTCGCCCTTCCCGGCCGCAGGCGCCGAGACACGAGCACGGCAGCAGTCGCCGTTCCCGTGTCCTCGAGCGACCCAACGACATGACGCCCGGGCGCAGCAGATCATCCGCCAACTCGATGCAGGCCCAGCACAGGTCTCAGCCGACAGCCTCCGACCGACCGGCTCGGGCATGATGGGTGTTGGCGTTGTCAGCCACGTCGGCCGGGTCGGCTCGCCAAGACAGAGGACAAACGGTTACGTGTGAGCTCCTCGCTACCCCGCGCCAGCTCGGCACCCATTCGTCCACCACGGCGGCCGCCTACTCGACCAGCGACCCGCGCCAGCCATGACCCTACCCCCGGCACGTCCGTGGGCCTTCGCCCGCACACCCCGCGTGCAGGCCGCCGCGCACTTTTCGCGCTTCCGCGGAAATCGCAGTCGTGCGATGTTTGCAGGTGGGGGCGGCATCGGACGTTGCCGTTGGGGCAGAGGCGCGCGAGCATGTTGCGGCGCGTTGCGCAACGGCGCTGATCCGTCAGTGGCCGCGGAGCTTCCCGCGCCAGAGGTGCCGACGTTGTAGCCTCGACCCTCCCGAATGAAGGAGGCGCGTGTGGCGCGAAAGGTCAAGCGTCACTCCCTCGTGAGATCCGAAAGCGCCGCCCGCGGGAAAGCGTCTACCTCGATTGGCCGCGTAGGCCGCTGCCGTCGTGGGACGGAGCCGGGCTTGGTCGCGCTCGAGCGCGGCTACCTGCTGGACGCCGTGTGCGACTAACTAGGTGTCCTGCCTACAGAGGTTGTGAACGGCGCCGTGCTCGAGCCGGCCTTCGAGATCGACTAACGCTCGCCGCGCCTACAAGCGGGTGGGATCAGCGGTCGAGAATGGCGTCGATGATGACCTGGTACCACCGCTCCTGATCAACAGGGCTGTCGAGAATCTCTCTGCGCTCCTCGAGTTCGGGCTGCGCGGAGCTGGCGACGGGGACGGCAACGACATCGCCGCCCCGCAGAACGGCCTCGTACCGCTGCGGCTGGCCCCGTGGCCGGCACCGGGCGGGGGCGGCTGTCAGCTGGCGCACGGACGCCTGCTTTGGGGGCAAGCGAAGGCTCGCGCCGCAGACCGATCGCGCGTCGTCCACGGTTTGCGCGGTGCAGTCCCAGGCATCGCCGGGCTGGTCGAGGCACTCAACCGTCTGTCGTCCGCTGAGCCCCGCCGCGATCGCGGCCGCGACCGTCTGGGCGGTGGCGTGCGGACGCTGCACGATCAGCGCCGCGCCGGCGGCGAGGAGCGCGAGGATGACGAGCGCCAGTGCCGTGAGGCGGGCGAGATCACGCTGCGGGCGGGGGCGGTTGAGCCACGCCTTGAGTTCGTTCCCGACGCCCTCGAGCCGCGTGGCGTCGTCTTTGAGCTCCTGCTTCTCGCCGACGGGCTCGCCGGCCGGCGCCAGCGCTGCGGCCGCGTTCCAGACGTCGATCACCGCGTAGGCCTCGAGCAGCTTCTCGGCCAGGCTGACCGGCTCGCGTGTCTGCGCAGACGCCGCCGTCCCGGTTGAGCCAGCGTCTGGCCCCTGCGGCGACGCAGGGAGCAACTGTGCTGCGAGCGGCGTCTTCTGCTTTGTGCGCTCTCGCCGCTCACGCGGCAGGAACCCGATCAGTTCGCTTGCATGCTCCTGCCACTGCTTGTCCGGCAGCTTGCCCGGCCAGGGCTTCCCGGCCTCGCCCGACTTCCTCAGTCGCACAGCTGCAGCCCTGAGCTCGAGCACGATCAGCCGTCCGGCCACGGTCGCATCGTCACGGCGCTTTCGGCGCTCGACCCGGTAGGTGACCGCGCCGCCGAGCAGACCGCCGGCGATCACGCCCAGCAGCCCGATCAGCGCCGGCGTCATCGCCGACTCCGGGACCGCGGGCACCCCACGAGGCGAGTATTCATCGCAGGCAGCGGCGACGCAAGCTGTGCCGGCGCCGTCTGGTCGCGAAACGCGCAGCTGTCGGCGCGGCCAGGATCGACGGTCGCGTCGTGCCTGTGACTATTGCCGCCGGCGTCCGTCACCTCCGCGATCTGGCCATCCCGACCTCCGCGGGGCCGCTGCGCGCCGACCTGTTCCTGCCCGAGCCGCTCGCCGGCCCGACTCCGCCGCGACGACTGCAAGCGGCGACGAACGCGCCAAACGCACCTTCAAAGGTGCCGGGCAGCGCAGCCGGGTGCTCGACCTCGGCTCAGGCGCGCCGGCACGCGTACCCGCGTACGTGGACGCCGCTTTCGGAAGCCCGGCTACGCTAGCCGCAGGCCCCGTAGCTCAGCGGATAGAGCAGCGGTTTCTTGAACCGCGGCGCGACTCAGGAGGCAGCTGGTGGTTGGTCCAGAAGCGGCTGGCCCAGCGCCAGGCTGCGGTGGGCGTTAGCTCATGCCGTTGTCGCTTCTCGTTGGCGCGCGCGGTGTGCGTTTACGCGGCATCGGCTTCCGGGGCAGTACTTCCGCGCGGCGGTCGAGGTGCGTGGGAGGGGCCGTCCGCAGTGTTCGCAGACACGGAGTGCTCGCGCCTTGCGCGCGCGCTCCTGCTTGAGCCGGTAGTAGATGCCGCTGTCGCTGAGCTTCCCGAAGAGCTCGCGCCGGGCCCGCCCGATCCGCGTTTCGGCAGCTGCGAGCGTGATCTGCTCTCGCTCGGCTAGCTCCTCGAGCGTGAGCGTTGGCGGGAGCGGCTCGTGCCTCAGCGCGAGCTGGGAGCGATAGCGGGCGTCGTCGGCGAGCGCCGTCGCGAGCCTGAGGCCTGATTCAGCGGAGTCGGTGAGACGGGCGCGGTTCGGGCTGTGGCGTGCGTGCAGCGCCCAGGCGTAGGAGCGGCGCCGTTTTCGCATTTACTCGGCGACTGTAACGCAAACAAGCGAGCGCGAGCCGACAAGCCGCTGCAATGGACGAGCTTTCGCAGCTTCTGCCTCCCCTCGAGCGAGAGGCCTATGAGGCACTTCGCGCGAGCATCGCCCGCAACGGGGTGCGGCTGCCGGTGGTCGCCTCGGCCGGCCCGGCCTGCGCCGGTGAGCTTGCGGACGGTGTGCATCGCCTGCGCGCATGCGCCGAGCTCGGCCTTGAGTGTCCACGCGTTCCGCGCCGCCTTCGTCATCGAGTTCTTCGCCCTGCAGCCGGCGTCTGCGGAACCGCCGCGCGTGTGCGCGCGGGCGCGGGAGGTCGGCCGTGAGCGAGTTGCGCTTCACGGTGCCGCCGGAGCTCGTCGAGGAGATTGCGGCGGCGGTAGTCGAGCGTCTCGGCGCCGTCGAGCCAGGGCAGGCGGCCGCGCCGGCGTGGCGGTTGCTGACGGTCGGTGACGTTGCCGATCGGCTTGGTCGGTCCACCCGGTGGGTGCGAGAGCGGGTGAAGCGCGGGCAGCTGATGCGGGTGCGTCTGGACGGGGGCGCGCTCGCGTTCCTGCTTGAGGACGTGGAGGCGTTCGCTCGGGCCCGGCGGGTCGTTCCGCTCGCAGACCGCTTGGAGGGGTCGAGCAACGGCAGTGGTGATGCGGGGTCGCAGGGTACGCGTC
>DAISLG010000119.1:0-3130 GCA_036820565.1 Gaiellaceae bacterium
GGATGCCTGACTGGAACGACGCGAGCGCCTGTGGATCGATCTCGGCGACCGCGCGAAACCGCTGCTTTCCGGCCATGCAAAAAAGAATAGAGCGTTCTAGCCGAAATGCAAGTACGCGCTAAGAGTTCGTTTCGTTCTGGAACGAGCTCTTACGAGGCGACGAGCTGGCGCGGCGGCGTGTCGAGCTTGTCGACCGCGACGATCGAGTCGAGCGCGGTGACGCAGCGCGGGCAGAACTGCGTGCCGGACATGCGCCGCAGCTCGGCGAGAGCCTCCTCGGCGGGCCGCGCGGGCCGGTAGACCCGCGTCGTCAGCATCGAGTCGAAGGCGTCCGCGACGTGGATGATCCTGGCGCCGAGCGGGATCTCGTCGCCCTCGAGCCCGTCGGGGTAGCCCTGGCCGTCGAACCGCTCGTGGTGGTTGCGGATCGCGGGCACGGCGTCGTTGAGGAACCCGAGCCGGTTGATGATGTGCGCGCCCTCCTCGGCGTGGCGTGCCATCACGGTCCACTCCTCCTCGGTCAGGCTCGCGGGCTTCAGCAGGATGGCGTCCGGGATCGCCAGCTTGCCGATGTCATGGAAGAGCGCGGCGTGGCCGAGCAGCTCGAGCTCGGCCTGCGAGAGGCTCAGCTCCCGGCCGACCGCGAGCGCGAGCTGCTGCACGCGACGCGAGTGGCCGGCCGTGTAGGCGTCGCGCGCGTCGACGGTGGCCGAGAGGCTCTCCATCGCGGCGGTCGAGCGCTCCTTCAGCAGGCGGTTCGCCGCCTCGAGCGAGACGTTCTGGCCCTGGATCGTCTCCGCGGCCTGGCGGAGCTTCTGCGCACTCCGCTGCGTGTGCTTGAGGTACGCCCCCTGCGCGTTCCGCATCAGCAGCAGCGGTACGGAGAAGACCGCGAGCGCGTAGAGGCCGGCCTCGTGGTAGGCGAGGGCGATCACGCCGCCGACGAAGCCGTACACGATGTAGTGAGGGAGGAGCCACGCGAACCGCTCCTGCCAGGCGCGCCACCAGTTCTCGCGACCCTCGATCGCGAGTGCCAGGCTCAGCAGGCCGGTGTTGATCGCAAAGTAGGCCGCGCCGGCGCCGAGGCTCGCGACCACGGCGACGAGCTCGCCGATCCCGTGGTCCGAGCCGGCAGTGAAGACGAAGACGGCCGCGAGCGAGGCGAGCGAGAGAGCCCCGACGTTGAAGAGCAGCATGTGCAGCGGCGCACGACGTGCGCTCCACTCGACGGTAGCGATCGTGATCCCGAGTGCCAGCGCCGCGCGTGGGCCGAAGAGCGCGGCGCCTGCGAGTGCACCCACGGCGCTGACGGAGATCGAGCCGGTGTCCTCGACCTCGAGCGCGAGCGCCTGGCCGATGCCGACGAGCGCGATGATCGCCACGAGGCCGACGATGTCCGTCGTGTGGCCGAAGACCGCGCCCAAGATGCCCGCCGCGACCCCGAGGAGGCTGACGACGAAGACGAGCGAGGCAAGGCGCTTCGAGACCGAGAAGAAGCGCGGGCCCGGCACCGCACGGGGGCGCGGATTGTTGCGGCGCTCCTGCGGCGGCACGAGCTTCGGGGCCGGCGGCAGCGGCTTCACCATCTGAGGCTCGTCGTCCGGTAGCGCCATGAGGCGCGGAGTCCGCTTGGGTGGTGACGACAGCAGCGGCTCGGAGCTCGCGTCGAGAACGCGGTTGCGGCCCTGGAGCTTCGCGCGGTAGACCGCAAGGTCGGCCTGGTGGATCAGCTCGTTCGCCTCCGCACCGTCCCGTGGGAAGGTCGCCACGCCAATCGAGACGGTCGCGCGCACCGGCTCGCTCGACGTCTCGACCTCGTAGTCCCGTTCGGCCACGGCGCGACGGATCCGCTCGGCGATCTCGTACGCCTGCTCGGGCGGAGTCTCGGGGAGGAGGATGCAGAACTCCTCGCCGCCGAAGCGGGCCGGGACGTCATAGTGGCGCAGCTGGCCGCGAAAGACCTCGGCGATCCCGCGGAGGACGGCGTCGCCGGCGAGGTGGCCGTACGTGTTGTTGATGTCCCGGAGCAGGTCGAGGTCGGCCATCAGCAGCGACATCGGCCGCTCGAACCGGGTCGCGCGCCCGATCTCGTCCTCGAGGACCGTCGCGAAGTGCCTCGCGTTGTAGAGGCCGGTCTTCGCGTCGACGCGCGCCTCGGCCTGAAGCTGCGGCACCGAGAGCGCCTGGTGGATCAGCACGAGCGGGGCGACGACGAGCGGGATCAGCCACGGGTTGACCAGCCACAGGCCTGCAACCCCGACGCCGAGCGTCGCGAGGAAGAGATCGGTGGCGAAGTAGTCGAACGTGAACAGCTTCGTCTCGCGCAGCGTCCGGCCGTAGGTGAACTTCAGGATCAGCGCGAGCAGCATGTGGTTGACCGCGATGTAGACGACGCACGCGAACAAGCCGGCGAGGGCGAAGCGCAGGTTCGCCGAGCTCGTCAGGTCGCGGAGCACGTGGCTGACGAGCCGGAATGCCGACCAGGCGCAGAGCGTGTCGAGCACGCCCTTGGCGATGTTGAACGTCTGGATCTTCGGGGACTTCCGGCTCTTGAGCCACTCGGGCAGGTACACGAGCGCGGCGACGAGCACCAGGAGCGGAGCCGCGAGGAGGATCACCGCGGGCAGCAGGAAGACGATCGAGCTCTTGTATGACTGGTTCCCGGGCTTCTGGACCATGAAGAGCTGCGCGACCGCGGCGAGGATCACGATCACGGCGAACCTGCGCCAGCCGGGCGTGTCGACGCTCAGGCCGGCGAGGATCGGCACGGCGAGGGCTACGGCACTAGCGACGATCGCGGCGAAGTAGAGCTTCGCGGGTCGCGGCAGCGCCCCGGGGTCGCCCGTTCGCGTCTCCTCCTCGAAGGCGCGCGAAGCGCCGTTCGCGATGGTGCTCATGTCACCTCCGCAGATAGTTTGCCGCGTCGCATGTGCTCGTCCAAGCCCAACGTATGGCATGTGCCCTGATGCGGCATCCCCCGTTTGCGGTACGGCCTGGAAACGACAGCGGCGGCCTGGAGGCCGCCGCTGTCGAGTCGCCTTGCTGCTTGACTTACGGGGCCCAGTCGGATGCGCTCCAGTCGGATGCGCTCCAGTCGGATGCGCTCCAGTCGGATGCGCTCCAGTCGGAT
>DAISLG010000119.1:3230-6907 GCA_036820565.1 Gaiellaceae bacterium
AGTCGGATGCGCTCCAGTCGGATGCGCTCCAGTCGGATGCGCTCCAGTCGGATGCTGTCCAGCTGAATGCGCTCCAGTCGGATGCGCTCCAGTCGGATGCGCTCCAGTCGGATGCGCTCCAGTCGGAGGACCTCCAGGCCGCATTCGCCCCGACCGTCGTGTTCCAGGCCGCCGCGTCGAAGCTGCGGAGACCGGTGACCGGGTCGGTGACGACGAACGCGTTCAGGTTGACGTTCGGGTTGGGCGGAGTGACGACGCCAGCCGCCCTCGCCGCGTTCAACTCGCCCACGCCGCCTGCCCGCAGGGTCACCGCCGGCAGCGCCGAGGCGCTGACCATGAGCGCACCCTTGACCTGGTCGGGCGACCAGTCCGGATGACGTGCGAGAAGCTGAGCTGCCGCACCTGCGACCGCCGGAGCCGAGAACGACGTCCCGGACATCCACATGTAGCCCGGGGCGACGATCCGCTCCGGCTTCATGCTCGGGATGTACGCGCCCGCCGGAACCGGAGCGATGATCCACCGGCCCGGAGCCGAGAGCTCCGGCTTCTCGAAGCCGTCGGCCGTGTGGCCGAAGGCCGACCACGGTGCGACGGTGTCGTCGGCCGGGGCCGAGGTGCCGTGCTGGTCGGTCGCGCCGACCGAGATCACGAACGGGTCGTCCGCGGGAGCGTGCCCGGTGTCGACCGGGAGGCCCGTGCCGTAGTTGCCGACCGCCGTCACGACGACGACGCCGTTCAGCCACAGCTTCTCGACCGCCTTGTTGAGCGGGTCGAAGCGGAAGCTCGACACACCCGTGGCGACGAGCGACAGGTTCGCGATGCGGATGTTGTACTGCGCCTTGTTCTGGAGGATCCAGTCCGCAGCCGCGATCACGTCGCTCGAGCGGGACTCGCCGAGGTTGTTCGACGTCCTGACACTGACGAGCGGGGCGTTCTGCCCCACGCCCGGATACAGAGCCGACGCGCCTGCCGCAACGCCTGCGACCATCGTCCCGTGACCCTCGTCGTCACCGGTGGCACCGGGGCTGAGCGAGGACAGGTTGACGCTCGCGACGAGACGGCTGCCGAAGTCGTCCACCTTGCTCGGGTCGACGCCGCTGTCCACGATTGCGATCGCGGGAGCCTGCGGAGCCAGTATCGCTGCCGACGCCACGCACGACGGATCGAGCTGGAGGCCCGTGAGGGCATCCAACGCGCACGTCACCGCTGCCTTGTCCCACAGCGGCGTGACGTTCGTCGTGGCCCGCCACATCTCCGAGTCGACGTAATCGAGACCGGTGAAGCCGCTCGCCTTGACTACGCCGTCGGGCGTGATCACGTCGACGTGCGGATCCTTCGCCAGCTTGACGATGTCTGCGCCGGAGATGCTGGCGGAGACGCCGTCGATCGAGTGGAAGCTCCGCTTGAGCTGGCCCTTGTTGCTCTTGACGCGGTCGCCCACGTCGTTGCTCGAGTTGCCCTTCGTGCCCTGCACGATCACGTTGAACGTCTGGCCGGGGTTGGCCTGCGCTCGCGTCAGGAGGGCCGAAGGGACGTATGCCTGATGGTCCGAGTTGTCTGCGAGACCGACGGCCGGAAGGGCCATCGCCACAGCAGCAACGGCGAACGCGATCAATCCGCGGCCACCCTTGCCCCACAACACGGACGATCGAGAGTCGCCGCCGCGGCTACCAGTGCCCCACAGGGCACTACCGCGCTCGGTCGTCTCCGCGTCCCAATCTGCTTTCATCAAGTTACCTCTCTCTCCGCGCCGGAGCGCGGGCCGCAGTGCCACAGTTGTTCGATGAAGACCGTAAGAACCAGGCGGAACCTAATCCTGGCCGGGTGAGCGGGCATCCCCCTTTTGGGTTCCGGCGTCGGAATCCCTCGTTCGAGGGAAGGCCGGTACGCTCGCACGGTGCGTCTCAGAGTCCCGCTGCTCGTCGAGATCGGCGCCGCGCGCCTCGCGGCGCGGCTCTCGCGTCTCGCCGGAGCCGGCGGGGGGACGACGGTGCCCGGAAAGTTGCTCTGGAAGCTCGATCCGGGCGCGATCGACCGTTTGGCGGCGCGGCTGCCCGAAGGCTCCGTCCTCGTCTCCGCGACCAACGGCAAGACGACGACCGCGGCCATGGTCTCCGAGATTCTCGCGCCGCGCACGCCGCTCGCGTGGAACCGCTCCGGCGCGAACCTCGTCTCGGGCGTCGCCTCCACCCTCCTCGCGGCCCGCGGTGCCCGTTTGGGGCTGTTCGAGGTCGACGAGGCCGCGCTGCCGGAGGTCGCGCGCCGCCTCCGGCCCCGCGCGCTCTGCCTCGGCAACCTCTTCCGCGACCAGCTCGACCGCTACGGCGAGCTCGAGCTTCTGGCCGGCAGGTGGCGCGCCGCCGTCGACGAGCTCGGCGAGGAGACCTGGGTCGTCGCGAACGGTGACGATCCCCAGGTCGGCGACCTCGCGCGCGGACGCGCGCACGCGGTGACGTTCGGTGTCGACGACCCGCGGCTCGCGCGCCCGGCGCTCCAGCACGCGGCGGACTCGAAGTACTGCCTGGTCTGCGGGACGCCGTACGAGTACGCGGCCGCCTACGTCGGCCATCTCGGCGACTACCGCTGCCCCCGGTGTGGTCACGCGCGCCCGCCGCTCGACGTCGTGGCGCGGGCGATCGAGCTCGACGGGCTCGACTCGGTCTCCTTCGACCTCGTCGCGCCCGCGGGCACACGACGTGTCCGGCTCGGCCTCCCCGGCCTCTACAACGTCTACAACGCGCTCGCCGCCGCCGCCCTCGCGGGCACGCTCGGCGCGAGCCTCGACGAGATCGGCGCCGGGCTCGAGCGCTTCAGCGCCGCCTTCGGGCGGTTCGAGCGGATCGAGATGCGCGACCGGCGGCTGCTGATGCTGCTGATCAAGAACCCGGCGGGCGCGAACGAGGCGGTGCGGACGATCGTCGAGGGCGGCGCCCCCCGCGTCGCCCTGATCGCACTGAACGACGCGATCGCCGACGGCCGCGACGTCTCCTGGATCTGGGACGTCGACTTCGAGCCGCTGATCGGTGGTCTCGAACGGCTCGTCGCGACGGGAGACCGCGCCGCAGAGCTCGCCTTGCGATTCAAATACGGAGGCCTGGACGAGAGCGCAATCGAGGTCGTGCCGTCGCTCGAGGCCGCACTCGATCGCGGACTCGAGCTGACACCGCCCGGCGGCGAGCTCGTCGTCCTCCCCACTTATACGGCGATGTTGGGATTGCGGCAGATCGTGAGCGCCCGTGGGTTCGTCCGTCCCTACTGGGAGCGAGCGGCGTGAAGATCGTCGTCGGGCATCTGTACCCGGATTACCTGAACATCTACGCGGACCGCGGCAACATCGCAGTGCTGTCGCGGCGCGCCGCGTGGCGCGGGCACGAGCTCGACGTGCGATCCGTCTCTATTGGAGAGCCGGTCGATCCGGGCGAGCACGATCTCCTCTACATCGGCGGCGGCCAGGACCGCGAACAGGCGCTCGTCGCACAGGACTTGGTCGGAAAGGCCGCAGGGGTACGGGAGTCGATCGCCGAAGGTGCCGCCGTGCTCGCGGTCTGCGGCGGGTACCAGCTCCTCGGGCGCACCTACCGTGACTTCCACGGTGCCGACGTGCCGGGCATCGGCGTGTTCCCCTTCGACACCGTCGCCGGCGACAGGCGCATGATCGGTGACGTCCTGCTGGAGTG
>DAISLG010000120.1:0-6878 GCA_036820565.1 Gaiellaceae bacterium
CCGGCGTCGATCTCGTCGAACACCATCGTCTCGCCGCCGCCGACCGCCGCGATCGCGAGCGCGATGCGCGAGAGCTCGCCGCCCGAGGCGGTCTCCGCGGCGGGCTTGAACGGCAGGCCGGGGTTCGGCCGGATCAGGAAGCGGACGTCGTCGCGGCCGCTCGGGCCGTCGTCGCGCTCGCGCAGCTCGGCGAGGAACTCGCCGTCGCCGAGCCCGATGCCGCGCAGCTCGGCGGCGACCGCCCCGGCAAACGGCCCGGCGGCCTGCTCCCGGGCCGCATGCAGCTCCGCCGCCAGCACCGCGGCGGCTCCCTCGGCGGCGGCGAGAGCCTCGCGCGCGGCAGCCTCGGGATCCTGGCCGTCGTCGATCGCCGCCAGCTCGGCGCGGGCGTCGGCGGCCCGGGTGAGCAGCTCGGCGTAGTCGGCGACGCGGTAGCGCCGGCGGGTCTCGGCGATCCGGTCGAGCTCGCCCTCGACCGTGTCGAGCCGGTCGGGCTCGGCGGAGAGGCCCGCGAGGAACGCGCGCAGGTCGGTGGCGGTCTCGCGCAGCCGGAGCTCGACATCGCGGAGGTCGTCGCCCGCGCGCGCGAGCTCGGGCGCGAGCCGCTCGACCGGGGCGACGGCGCGCTCTGCGGCGCCCGTGAGGTCGGCGGCGCCGTCCCCGTCGTCCGGGGCGATCGCCTCGGCCGCCGAGGCGGCCGCGGCGGCGAGCTCGGTGACGTGGCGGAGGCGCTCGCGCTCGGCTCGGAGCTCGTCCTCGGCGCCGGGCTCGAGGCCCGCTGTGTCCTCGACGAGCGAGCGGAGCTCCGCGAGCCGCGCCCCGGCGGCGGCCGCGTCGCGCGTGAGCTCGTCGTGGCGCCTCCGCGCCGCCGCGAGCTCCCGCCAGGCGGCGCGCATGGCCGCGCGGCGGCGCAGCTGCTCGTCCCCGGCGAAGGCGTCGAGCACGTCGAGCTGGTACGCCGGCCGCGCGAGGCGGCGCTGCTCGAACTGCCCGGACATCGCGATCAGGCGCTCGGCGGCCGCGGCGACGTCCTCGCGCGCGGCGCTCCGCCCCCAGGCGTAGGCGCGCGTGCGGCCGTCCGGGAAGATCCTGCGCGCCAGCGTCAGACCCTCCTCTCCCTCCGGGCGGAGCTCGGCAAGGGTCTCGAGCCCCTCCTCGTCGAGGAGGCCCGCCGGCAGGTCGAACTCGGCCTCGACGTAGGCCTCGGGCGCGCCCGGCCCGACGGCGGCGGCGTCGCCCTTCGCGCCGAGCAGGAGCCCGATCGCCTGCGCGAGGATCGTCTTGCCGGCGCCGGTCTCCCCCGTGATCGCGTTGAGCCCGGCCGCGAGCTCGAGCTCGGCCTCCCGGATCAGGACGAGGTTCTCGATGCGCAGGCTGCGGAGCACGCCAAGGATCGTATTCGGCCCGGCACCGCGCGGCCATCGTCGAAAGGAGCCAGCCCCACCCGCGTGGTACAAGGGATGGGTCAGCCGAACGTGTCTCGGTAGCGCGCGAAGAACGTCACGTCGGGGAGGGTCGCGAGCAGGCTCCGCTGGCCGTCGAGCCGCACGGCGACCTTGCCGCCCGGGTCGATCTCGGCGACACCGTGGCCGTCGACCAGGATCTTCACGGGCACGTCGGGCGTCTTGTTCGTCACGACGAGGTCGCGGCCGGGCGGCACGACGAGCGGCCGCGCGCTCAACGAGTGCGGCGCGACGAAGGTCACCACCATCGCGTCGAGGCCCCACACGAGCACGGGGCCACCGTTCGAGAGGTTGTACGCGGTCGAGCCGGAGGGGGTGGCGCAGATGAGGCCGTCGCAGGGCTGGAGGCCGAGATCCTCGCCGCCGATCGACCAGCCGAGCTCGACCATCCGCCCCAGGGTCGCGCTCGTCACGACGACGTCGTTGACCGCGCGCCAGCGCTCCCCTTCCACCTCCAGCTCGATCGTCGGCAGCTCGACGATGCGGTATTCGCCCGCGAACACGCGCGCGACACCGGACTCGAGCTCGTCCGGGCGGATCGCGGCGAGGAAGCCGACGCGGCCGAAGTTGACGCCGATCACGGGAATGCCGGTGCCCAGGAAGCGCTGGAGCGCGCGGAGCATCGTCCCGTCGCCGCCGAGGACGACCGCCACGTCGGCGCCACCGAGGTCCTCCGCCGCGCCTTCGCGTCCGTGCTTCTCGACCTCCTCGTCCGGAAACAGGAGCTCGACACCCGACTCGCTCGCGACCTGCTCGAGCCGCGCGACGGCGGGGCCGATCCGCTCCGGCTTGCCGTGCGTGACGACCGCGGCGCGGCGGACGCGCTCAGGCGACGGCGTCGTCGATCCAGCCGTCGAGCTCGGCACGGCGCTCGGGGTTCTCTCTGTTGACGAGGTGGAGGACAAATTCGCGGTTTCCCTTCGGGCCGGGAAGCCCCGAGTCTACGACGCCGGTCGCCTCCGCACCCCACGCGAGCGCCGCCTCGGCCACGTCGCGGACGACGCGCCGGTGCACCTCGGCGTCGCGGACGACCCCTCCGCGCGGCACGTCGTCGCGACCCGCCTCGAACTGCGGCTTGACGAGGACGAGCGCCTGCCAGCCGGGCACGGCGAGCGCGAGCGCCGGCGGCAGGGCCGTGCGAACGCTGATGAACGAGACATCGCAGGTGACGAGGGCCGGCGCGAACGGGAGTCCGCGGAGAGCGCGCGCGTTCGTCCGCTCGAGCACCGTCACGCGCGGATCGTCGCGCAGGCGCGGGTGAAGCTGCCCGTAGCCGACGTCGAGCGCGATCACGCGCGCGGCGCCGCGCTGGAGCAGCACGTCGGTGAAGCCGCCGGTCGAAGCGCCCACGTCGAGACAGTCGAGCCCGCGTACGTCGAGCCCGAACGCGTCGAGCGCGTTCGCGAGCTTGTGCCCCGCCCGCGAGACGTACGGCGCCGGCCGCTCCACGGAGAGATCCGCGCTCTCGTCCACCTGCGCGCCGGCCTTCGCGTAGCCGGGAACGAGGCCGGCGAGGACGAGCGCCTGCGCCTGCGCGCGGCTCTCCGCGAGACCGCGCTCGACGAGCAGCACGTCGAGCCGCTTCTTCATTCGAATCCCGGAAGCGGCTCCCGCAGGGACGCGAGCACGTGCTCGGAGCCCGCCGCCTCGAGCTCCGCCGCCGAGAACTTGCCCGTCGCGACGCCGACGCCGACCGCCCCGACGCCGTGGGCCGCGTCGATGTCGCTCGGGGTGTCCCCGACGACGAGCACGCGCGGGGCGTGCAGCGTCTTCCCGAGGACCTCGTCGCCCCGTTCGAGCGCGCGCCGGGTCAGGCGGACGCGGTCGGCCGAGTCGGAGCCGTAGCCGCCGAACGAGAAGTAGCGGTTCAGCCCGGCGCGCGAGAGCTTGATGTGCGCCGCCGCCTCGACCGCGCCGCTCGTGATCCCGAGCGGAATCCGGTCGGCGGTCAGCCGCTGCAACGTCTTCTCCACGTTCGGCAGCACCTTGTAGCCCTTCGACGTTCGCACCTCGTGCGGAAGGCGGTCGAGGTAGCCGCCGATCAGCGTCCACAGCTCCTGCGGCGACGGCTCGCGCCCGATCACCGACTCGAAGGTGAGGCGGCCGACCTCCGGATCTGTCATCCCGGAATCGGTGAACGCGCCGATGTCCGCCGGGACGCCGTGCAGCTCGCGGAAGGCCCAGTCCCAGCTGCGCGCGCCGGCGCCGCCGCTCGAGATCAGGGTCCCGTCGATGTCGAACAGGATTGCGACCGGCCGCTCCATCACGACATCCTCGCAGCCGGGCGGGTGAGCGTGAAGACGAAGACGGTCACGGCCATCGTCATCCCGACCGCCACGACGAGGAAGACGCCGGTGATCCCCGCGAGGTGTAGGAGCCAGCCCGAGACCGCGTAGCTGAGCGGACGAGCAAGGCCGTTCGCCGTGACGAGGCCCGTCATCACCTTGCCGCGGAGCGCGGGCGGGCTTCGCAAGGTGAACAGCCCGAGCACGGGCGCATTGATCGCCGGGACGAAAAACGAGGACAGCGCGATCGCGAGCACGACGAAGACCGCGGGCATCGAGAAGACCAGCGCCCAGAGCGGCAGCACACACCCGACCGAAGCGATCGCCGCCAGCGAGAGCGGTGCGATGCGGCCCGCGGCTCGGTAGGCGACGACGCTCCCGGCGACAGAGCCGCCTCCCCACGCCGCGAACAGCCAACCGGCAATCTCGGCGTGCCC
This sequence comes from Gaiellaceae bacterium, assembly GCA_036820565.1. Taxonomy (GTDB): domain Bacteria; phylum Actinomycetota; class Thermoleophilia; order Gaiellales; family Gaiellaceae; genus DAISLG01. The sequence continues at coordinate 4,186 of DAISLG010000120.1, forward strand.
GCCGTAGCGCTCGTAGGCGAGCACCGGCAAAGCCGCGAACAGGAACGGGATGAAGACCCCGAAGACAGAGCTCACTCCCAGGATCACGCGCAGCAGCCGATCGCGGAGGATGAACCTGATTCCCGCGAGCACTCCGCGCTCCGCATCCTCAACGGGCGGCGCTGCTGCGCGGCGCTGGACGAAGAGCGCGAGCAGCAGGAAGGAGACGAGGTACGAGCCCGCATCGAGCCAGAGGACGTTCGTCGCGCCCATCACCCCGATCAGGACACCCGCGAGGGCCGGTCCGGCGAACCCGCTGAGCTGCGTCGTCGCCTCCATCACGCTGTTGGCCTGCGCGACGGTCCGCTCGTCCTCGCCCACGATCTCCGGGAGGATCAACCGCGTCGACGAGAAGTACGGTGTCGAGAAGGAGCCGATCGCAAAGACGATCACCAGGAGGAGTCCGAACGAGAGCTTGCCGAGAGCGTGGAGCAGCGGCACGAGCGCGATCAGCGGCGCCGCGACGAGGTCTGCGACGAGCATCGTCGAGCGTGCGCCGTAACGCTGGACGACACCGCCGCTGACCACGCCGAAGAGCGCGATCGGTAGCACTTCCACTGCGAAGACGACGCCCATCCGGGAGGCCGAGCCCGTCGTTACGAGCACGAACCACGGCAGCGCCAGCCACGTCATTTGCGATCCGAGCGAGGAGACGAACTGTCCGGCGACCAGGGCGGCGATCGAGCGATCGCGAATCATGGAGCCGTTACTCCCCCGGCCAGGGAAACGCGTAAAAGACGGCCGCGATCGGCTCGGCGTCCGCGGGGCACTCGTCCGGTGGACGCCAGTACTTCTTGAGCAGGTCCACGTAGTCCTCCGTGAAGAGCTTGAGCTCGTCCCGGGTCAGCCTGGTCGCTGAACTCGAGAACATCGCGACGTCGTCCCAGGCCGCGAAGCGATCGCGTTGGCCGAGATAGCGCGCCAACAGCGTCCGGTCACGCTCGAGCCGGATTCGCTCGAGCTCTGCTCCTGCGACGCGGCCTTCGTCAGACGACGCCTCCTCGCCGTCCGCGAACCCTCGAAGGTCGAGCGGGACGAGGCGCCACCAGCGCTCTCTCCCGGCCGATCGCTCGGGTATCTCCTCGACGAAGCCGTAGCGCTCGAGCTGGCGGAGGTGGTAGCTCGTCGTCCCCGTGCTCTCGCCAAACGCTCGCGCGACGGTCGTGGAGTTCGCGGGCCCGGCGAAAGCGAGGTGGTACAGGATTCGCTGGCGCAGCGGATGCGCCAGCGCCTTCACCTCCTGAAGCTGGAGATCGCGCCGCGGAAGAGCTCCCATACTGCAAAGATATCTCTGCAGACGGTTCTCTGCAACTAGCCCGTGCGGGTAGCGAGACCCTCGACGATCTCGGCGAGCACGGTCGTGTCCGCGTCGATCTCGAGCAGGCGCGAGCGCGCGCGCGCGGCTGCCTCGTCGGCGAGCACGCGGGCGCCCTCGACGCCCTGCGTCTCGGCGACGCCGTCGCCGTCGAGGATGTCGTCGACGACCTGGAACAGGAGGCCGAGCTCGTCCGCGAACGCGCGCCAGAGTCCCTGCTCCGCCTCGGGGACGCCCGCGGCCCAGAGCGCGCAGCCGACGGAGGCCGAGAAGAGCGCGCCCGTCTTCAGCCGGTGCAGCTCGTCGAGGTCGGCGGAGCCGGTGATGTCGAGGTGCTGCCCGCCGATCATCGCGAGAGTCGCGCCGACGAGCTCGCGCGCGACGGCAGGCGTCCGATACGAGAGCGCGAGCCGGAACGCCTCGGCGAGCAGAGCGTCGCCGGCGAGGATCGCGACCGCCTCGCCGTAGGCGGCATGCACCGAGGGCTGCCCGCGGCGCGTGTCGTCGTCGTCGAGCGCCGGCAGGTCGTCGTGGACGAGCGAGAAGCTGTGTACGAGCTCGACCGCGGCGGCGGCGGGCAGGATCCGCTCCGGCTCGGCGCCCGCAGCCTCGCCGACCGCCAGCGCGATCACCGGCCGAAAGCGCTTCCCGCCGATCGCGTACCGGACCGGCTCCGCGAGGCCGCCGAGCTCCGGGGTCAGCGCCAGCTCGTCGAGGTAGCCCTCGACGAGGGCGCGCAGCTCGTCAGGCGCCCGCATCCGCCTCGCGGCGCGCGCGCGCGATCTCGGCCTCGACCTGCTTCGCGATCTCCGACAGCTCGCCCAGCACCTCGATCGCCTCCTCCGGCGCCTCCGTCTCCTCCAGCTTCGCCCGCGCGACCTCGAGCTTCGCGAGCAGCTCCTCCGCCCGTCCGAGCGGATCGACCTCGTTCATGCAGCCTCCTTCGCTATCCGTCCGAGTATGCCGTTGACCAGCTTGCCCGCATCCTCGGACGCGTAGCGTTTGGCGAGCGTGACCGCCTCGTCGATCGCGACCTCGTGGGGGATCTCCCGCCCGTCGAGCTCGTTGATCGCGATCCGGAGGATGTTCCGCTCGACGACCCCGAGCCGGTCCGCGGTCCAGTCGGTGGCGGCCTCGGTGATCCGCGCGTCGAGCTCCTCCGCCCGAGCCGCGACCGCCTCCGCCGTCTCGCGCGCGAACGGGTCGACCTCGCCCTCGTAGAGCGACGCGAGCGGCTGGCCCGTGAGGTCCCACTGGTAGAGCAGGAAGAGCGCCGTCCGACGCGCAGCGCGGCGCGAGAGGGTCATCGCTCGAGCTCCTGGACGGCGACGTCGACCGC
>DAISLG010000121.1:0-6838 GCA_036820565.1 Gaiellaceae bacterium
CCCGGCAACGACGTGATCTGGGTCGGCAAGGGCGCCGACCACGAGTTCGGCGGCGAAGGCGACGACGTCATGCACGCGCTGGCGAACGACAACCAGGTCGACACGATCGACTGCGGCCCCGGCAACGACGTCGTCTACCTGAACGCGAACGAGCACGACAACGCGATCAACTGCGAGAAGGTCATCACCCGCACCCCGACGGCCGCGCAGGCCGCCGGCGACGACAAGTAGCACGGCGCGGAGGGCGCCGGACCGCGAGGCCCGGCGCGCCCTCCCACTCGCTAGTTCGAGAACGCCCCGGTGGGCCTAACTGATCGACCAGGTGTCGCCGGCGTGCAGTAAAGCCTCCAGCTCCCCCGCACCCTTCCCCCGGGCCTCGTCGATCTGGCCCGCCATCAGCTCGTCGTAGACCGGGCGCTGCACGTCTCGGAAGACGCCGATCGGGACCTTCCCGTGGGTCTCGAACGTGATCCGGGAGAGTGCGAACGCGGCGGCCGGGTCCTCCACCGTCGGGTCGTGCTCGACGCCCGGCTCCTCGCCGTCGAGATAGAGCCGGTTCTCCTTCTGCTCTCGGACGAAGTCGAAGGCGCCGTCGTTGTAGATGTTGCAGTTCTGGAGGATCTCGACGAACGCGGCGCCCTTGTGCTCAGCGGCTCGCCTCAGCACCGAGGTGAGGTGCTTCTTGTCCGTGTCGATCGCGCGGGCGACGAACGTCGCCTCGGCGCCAATCGCGAGGCTAAGCGGGTTGAAGGGATGGTCGACCGAGCCGAAGGGCGTCGAGCCGGAGCGCTTGCCGATCGGGGAGGTCGGGCTGTACTGGCCCTTCGTCAGGCCGTAGATCTCGTTGTTGAACATCAGGATCTTCAGGTTCACGTTGCGGCGCAGGGCATGGATCAGGTGGTTTCCGCCGATCGAAAGCGCGTCGCCGTCGCCGGACACGACCCACACGGACAGGTCGGGGCGCGAGGTCGAGAGGCCCGTCGCGATCGCGGGCGCTCGGCCGTGGATCGAGTGCATGCCGTACGTCTCCATGTAGTACGGGAACCGCGCGGCGCAGCCGATGCCGCTGACGAAGACGATCTTCTCCCTCGGGATCCCGAGCTCCGGCATGAAGCTCTGCATCGCCGCGAGGATCGCGTAGTCGCCGCAGCCGGGGCACCAGCGGACTTCCTGGTCGGTCTTGAAGTCCTTCGCGGTCAGCTGGATCAGGTTGCCGTTCTCCGTCACAGCATCGCCTCGATCGCCTCGGCGAGCTCGGAGCTCCGGAACGGGAGCCCGCGGACGCGGTTGTAGCCGACGGCGTCGACGAGGAACTCGGCGCGGACGAGCTTCAGCAGCTGGCCGAGGTTCATCTCCGGGATCAGCACCTTGTCGTAGGAGCGCAGGACGCCGCCGGTGTTGCGCGGGAACGGGTTCAGGTGCGTCAGGTGCGCGTGCGCTACCTTGCCGCCCGCCTTGCGGACCCGGCGGACGCCGGCGGCGATCGGGCCGTACGTGCCGCCCCAGCCGAGGACGAGCAGGTCGGCGCCCTCCTGGTGGTCGACCTGGAGGTCGGGGACGTCGATCCCGGCGACCTTCTCGGCGCGGAGGCGCACCATCAGGTCGTGGTTGTCGGGGTCGTACGAGATGTTGCCGGTCTTGTCCGCCTTCTCGAGGCCGCCGATCCGGTGCTCGAGGCCCGGCGTCCCCGGCAGCGCCCACGGGCGCGCGAGCGTCTCGGGGTCGCGGGCGTACGGCTGGAACCCCTCCGGCTCGGTCGCGAACTCGGTCGAGATGTCCGGCAGACCCGCGACGTCCGGGATCAGCCACGGCTCGGAGCCGTTCGCGAGGTAGGCGTCCGAGAGCAGGAACACCGGCGTTCGGTAGGCGAGCGCGATCCGCGCGGCCTCGATCGCGGCGTCGAAGCAGCCGCCGGGGGTCGAGGCGGCGATCACGGGCACGGGCGACTCGGAGTTGCGCCCGAACATGACGCCGAGCAGGTCGCCCTGCTCCGGCTTCGTCGGCATCCCGGTGGAAGGACCTGCGCGCTGGATGTCGAGGATGAGGAGCGGCAGCTCGAGCATCACGGCGAGGCCGATCACCTCCTCCTTCAGCACGATCCCCGGGCCGCTCGAGCACGTCACCGCGAGCGAGCCGCCGAAGGCCGCGCCGAGCGCCGCGCCCGCCGCCGCGATCTCGTCCTCGGCCTGGAAGGTGCGAACGCCGAAGCTCTTGTGGCGGGCGAGGTCCTCGAGGATCGCCGACGCGGGCGTGATCGGGTACGCGCCGAGGAAGAGAGGAAGCTTCGACTGCACCGACGCCGCGACGAGCCCCATCGCGAGCGCCTCGTTCCCGGTCACGTTGCGGTAGAGACCGGGCGCCAGGTCGGCCGGCTTGACCTCGTACGAGACGGCGAAGCCCTCGGTCGTCTCGCCGAACGCGTAGCCGGTGTGCAGCGCCTTGATGTTGGCTGCGGCGATCTCCGGCTTCGACGCGAACTTCTTCTGGATGAACTCGATCGTGCCCTCGATCGGGCGGCCGTAGAGCCAGCTCATCAGGCCGAGCGCGAACATGTTCTTCGAGCGCTCCGCCTCGCGCTTCGTCACGTCGATGTCCTTGAGCGCGTCGAGCGTCATCGACGTGAGCGGCACCTTGTGCACCTGATAGGCGCTGAGCGTGTCGCCGTCGAGCGGATTCTCCGCGTAGCCCGCCTTGACGAGGTTGCGCTCGGTGAACGCGTCCGCGTCGACGATCAGCGTTCCTCCCTTCGGCAGGTCGCGGAGGTTCGTGGCAAGCGCCGCCGGGTTCATCGCAACGAGCACGTTCGGTTGGTCGCCCGGCGTGAGGATGTCGTGGTCGGCGAAGTGGAGCTGGAAGCCCGAGACGCCCGGGAGCGAGCCGGCCGGCGCGCGGATCTCGGCGGGGAAGTCCGGGAACGTCGAGATGTCGTTCCCGAAGATCGCGGTCTCGCTCGTGAAGCGGCCACCCGTGAGTTGCATCCCGTCACCGGAATCCCCGGCAAAGCGGATGATCACCCTGTCGAGCTGCTCGACCGGTTTGCTCACAACCTAGGTATACCGCACCGGCCAGCCCTCTGGATCGCGGTTTCGGCGCTGCGGCTCGAGCTCGAGCCGCAGCCCGGCGAAGCTGTAGACGACGAGGTACCCGACGGTCATGAACCCGGTCAGCACGACGAGCGCGGCGACGATCCTCGGCTGGGAGAGCGGGCTCTCGACCTGCGTCCTCACGATCTGCACGAGTCGCCCGGGGCGGACGAGCGCGTCCCAGCTGTTCACGCGCACGAAGCGGCCGAGGTACACGCCGAAGCTCGAGACCCCGAGGACGGCGACGACGCCGAGCCACGACCAGAGCCCGATCATCCGCCGGACGACGACGTGGACGAGGTAGAGCGACGCGAACCCGAGCAGGAGCGCCGTCCACGCGAACGACGACACCATCAGCGCGTCGAACCAGAGTGGCGCCGTCTGCGTCTGGTTCAGGTGGATGAAGTCGGTGAGCATGTACGGCGCGTTCGGGAAGAAGAGGAGCCAGAGCACGGCGAGCGCCGCCGAGACGATCCCGAAGCGGCCACGGCGGGCGCGGTCGTAGAGGCCGAGCGCGAGCAGGAACGGGATCCACGCGAGGAACAGGTTCCAGACGAGGAAGCGGTAGAACGGGTCGCCCGTGTGCCGGATCCGGAGCTCGACGAGGGCGACGCAGAGAAGCGAGGCGAGCAGCAGCGCGAGGAACGCCCGCAGCGCCCGGCTCACGGCGCTTCGGCGAGGAGCGTCTGCAGGTCGAGCGGGACGGTCACCATCGCGACGCCGTTCCCCTCGGCCGGGCGCGGCCACTCGTCCCTGGGGCGGTCGCGGTAGAGCTCGACCCCGTTGCCGTCGGGGTCGCGCAGGTAGATCGCCTCGCTGACGCCGTGGTCGGACGCGCCCTCGAGCGTCACGCCGGCCGCGAGAACGCGGCGGAGTGCGTCCGCGAGCGTCGCCCGGTCCGGGTAGCGGATCGCCGTGTGGTAGAGCCCCGTCGTCCCGCGCGGCGCCGGCGAGCCGCCCTTCGACTCCCACGTGTTCAGGCCGAGGTGGTGGTGGTAGTCGCCGGCGGAGATGAAGGCGGCACTGTCGCCGATCCGCTGCTGGAGCCCGAACCCGAGGACGCCGACGTAGAAGTCGAGCGCGCGGTCGAGGTCCGCGACCTTCAGGTGGACGTGACCGATGTCGACGCGCGGGTCGATCGAGCTCATCGGAGGCGACGATACCGTGCGGGTTACGCGTCGTGCCGGAGCGGGCACGGATACGGCATGGAATCCAAAGGAGACACGAAGCGCGTCGAGTTCCCCCCGGCGGACCCGGAGGTCGTGCCGGTCACGATCGTCCGGCCCGAGCCGCGGCTCTTCGGCGTCGCGCCGCCGGGGCTCGTGCTCGCGATCGCGGCGCTCTCGCTGCTGCTCGCGATCTTCCTCTTCGCCTCGGGACGGCCGCTCGTGGGCCTGCTCGTGGTCGCGCTCGCGGCCGTCTTCGGTGCCCTCTACCTCGGGCTCGCACGGCGCCACCAGGACGGCCCGGTGGCGCGCGTGACGGTGGACGCGGCCGACCACGCGCGGGACCGGGCCGGCTACGCCTGGGTCTCGCTCTCGACCTGGTCGCGCGCGGGACGCGAGGTCGTCCGCGTCCGCAACGAACAACGGCGCCTGCGCGGCGAGCTGGCAGACCGGGTGCGCGAGCTCGGCGAGGCGGTGCTCCGGGACGACGACGACCGCGCCGCCGAGCTGAAGGCGGAGGCGCGCGGCCTCGAGGACGAGCTCGAGCGGCGTGAGCGGGAGCTCCAGTCCGAGCTCGTGCGCGCCCGCGAACGGGTCAGCGGCGAGCGCGTGGCGATCCAGCCGACGCAGGCGCTCGCCGTCGAGGACGTGCAGGCGCTCGGCTCAGGCGCGGTCGCCGGCGAGCGCCCAGAGGACGTACGCGAGCCAGGGGACGCCGATCACGTCGGTCTGGATCCCGAGCGCGAGGACGGCGACGAGGGACGCGCCGATCCAGGCGGAGCCCGGTAGCACCCGCCGGACGAGCGCAACGGACCACGCGACGAAGACGAGCGCGCCGAGCAGGCCCGTCTCGACGCCGAGCTCCGTGTAGGTCGACTCGCCCGCCTCCACCTTCGTCCCCGTGCGGAACGCCGTCACGCCCGCGTTGCCGAGCCCGAACCCCTGCGGATGGTGGACGACCGTCGAGACGCCGTCGCGGAGATTCCGCCAGTGGCTCGACGTCGACGATTCGCCGCCGCTCAGCGGGTCGTGGCTCTCGCCCGCCGCCCCCCGGTGCTGGATCACGAGCTCGGGCGCGGTGAAGTGCGTCTCGGGCGCGAGGTGCGGGAACGCCTTCACCGACGCGACGCCGACTGCGAGCCAGGCGACGGCCAGCGCCGCCGGGAGCCACGTGCGCGTTCCCCACGCGAGCGCGACGAGCCCGAGCGCGAGCGCGAGGATCGAGGAGCGAGAGTTCGTGAAGAGGAGCGCGGCCGCGAGCAGCGGCGCCGTCCATAGCCAGAGCCCACGCCGCGCGGCGACGAGCAGCAGCGCGACGACGAGCAGGTACGACGTCGCGAGCGGGCTCAGGAAGCTCGACACGAGCCGCCGCACGACGTGGTCGCCGCCGAGGTTGTAGACGAAGTTCTCGGGCAAGCCGCTCAGCCCGTGGTAGTCGAGGCCGAGCTGCTGGTGGAACCAGCCGGGAGCGCCGGAGTCGCGCCACCACGAGAGCGGGACGAGGAAGTCGTCGGCGAGGCCGTACGCAGCGACGGCGCAGGCCGTCCCGACGACGAGAGCCGCGACGCGTCGCCGCTCCTCGCGCCCGAGGTCGAGGCCCCGGCCGAGGAAGTAGGCGCCGACGGGGAGGAGGTCGTGGCGCAGCGCGTAGAGCTCCGTCTTCCCGCCCGCGTGCCCGCCGAGCAGGCTCTGGGGCAGCAGCAGGTAGCAGACGACGAACACGCCGTACGCGAGGGCGAGCCGGTCGGCCACCGAGTCGAGCGGCAGCCCGCGCCGGCGCCAGAAGACGGCGAGGAGGGCGACGAGCAGGAGCACGTCCTTCCAGGCGGAGACGACGTCGAGAGCCGCGCCGCGGACGCCCGCGTCCCAGAGCTCGGCCATCGCCAGGTTGTGCGCCGCGAGCCCTCCGACGAACGCGTACAACGCCCACACCGGGCGCGGCCGGGTCACCGCCCTCCGATCGCGATCAGCGTCATCCCCGTGTTGACCACGTGGACGGGATACGGGAAGAGCGAGGCGAACTCGCGCGGGCCGAGCAGGTCGATCCCGTCGAGCGGATAGAGCTGCGCGGGCAGCCAGTGCAGCAGCGGCCGCAGCGTGTGCACCTCGATCGGGAACCAGCGGTTCGGGGTCGTGACGAAGACGCGCTGCGAGACGCGGCAGACCTCGTGGACGAACTCCCGCTGCGCCTCGCGGCCGCCGACGTGCTCGACGACCGCGTTCGAGAAGCCGAGGTCGAACTCCCCGTCGGCGAACGGGAGCGAGCGTCCGTCGGCAACGACGGTGCGCACCCGCGTGAAGGCGGCCGCGAACCGCTCGAGCTCCGTGATCCCGACGGCCGTGACCCGCTCGGGCCACGGGTACATCGCCTCGAAGAAGTTGTCCGACGGGAATGCGTCGACCGTCTCGCCGAAGCCCGAGTCGGTCACGCCGACGTCGACGACCGTCGTCTCCGGGCCGGGGCGGAACCGCTCCATGAAGAGCTCGAACTTGCGGCGACGGCTCCTCAGCGAGACACGGGAGGCGAGGCGACGGAGCACGAGGTGAGGGTAACGGGCGAGGGCGCGCCGCATCGCCCCCGCCCCACCC
>DAISLG010000122.1:0-4566 GCA_036820565.1 Gaiellaceae bacterium
CCGGGCGCCACGGGCGCAGGAGCGGCCGTGGCGGGCGCCGGCGCCGCGCCGGCTGCGGGCGCCGCCCCGCTCGTGGCCGCCGTGGACGAGGCGATGTACTCGGGCGGCGGCGGTTTGTGCTGCAGCTTCGGCAACTGGAGGTACATGATCCCGGCCAGGAGGACGACGCCGACGAGCAGCATCTTCTTCTGGCGCGCTTCCTTCGCCTTGATCGGATCGACCTTCTTCTTCTTGGCCTTGTTCTTCGCCATCAGGGGGTCGCTCCGGCCGCCGTGGCGCCGGTGGGCGCGACGGGTGGCGTCGAGGGAGCCGACCCGGCCGAGGCCGGCGTCGTCGTCGTGGTCGACGGCAGCGCCGGAGCCGCGGGCGTCGCGGTCGTTCCCGTCCCGTAGACGTAGGCGTTCAGGTTGAGCGTCGCCTTGATCTGCGGGAAGAGGCTCGCCCCCTCGTCGAACTGGAGCGCCTCGACGGAGAAGAGCCGCCCCTGCGCGTCGAGCGTCCCGCCGCGCACGGCGACGAGGCTCCGCAGGCGCAGGAGGAAGTCCGACAGCGAGTAGAAGTTGCCCTGGAACTCGAGGTCGAGGCCGCGCACCTGGTAGCCGCTCATCGGCGTGAGCTCGCGCGGCGTGATCGAGTCGAAGCTGATCCCGCTGTCGGCCGCGAGGCGGTTCAGCTCGAGGATGATCCCCGGCATGTCCTCCTGGTCGGGCATCGCGCGGGCGAGCCGGAACAGGTCGGCGACCCGGATCGGCTGCGGCTTGACGATGCGACTCGCGGCCGCCTGGGCCTGCGCCAGCTGAAGCTGGGTCGCCTCGACCTCGGCCTGGACCTTCGCCGCCTGCGAGCTCTGCGGCGCGACGAGCATGAAGTAGCCGGCGAGCGCGAACAGGAGCAGCCCGGCGCAGACGAGCCCGAGCTGCTTGCGCGGCGACAGCTTGGCGAGCTTCTTCTTCACGACGTCGCTCCGGTAGCGCGCACGCCCGCGTCGATCTTGAACTGGAAGACCGAGCGGTTGCCGACCTTCTGCCGTGTGCTGCTCTCCAGGTTCACGTGCGAGAGGTCGGGAAGCACCGCGAGGCGCGAGAGCAGGCGCGCGACGCCGTCCTGCGAGTACGTGTAGCCGCTCACGACGAACTGGTCGGACGGGGTCGGCGGCGGGGCGCCACCGGCACCGGGCGACTTCGCGGACAGGTTGATCAGCCAGACGTCGTCGGGGACGACGAGCGAGACCTCGCGGAGGATCCTGTCCCAGGCAACTCGCGTCGAGAGCGCTGCGGCGAGCGCGCCGACACGCGACTGGCGCTCCTGGGCGAGCTTGCCGGCGACCGGCGACTCGGTCTGCGGCTTCGGAACCGCGGCGAGCTGCGTCTGGAGGTCGGCGAGCGCCGACTTCTGGTGGCCGACCTTCGAGCTGGCGCTGAGGAAGCCGAGTGCGAGAACGAGCGTCAGGACGACGGCGCCTCCGCAAGCGACGAGCACCGGCGCTGCGGGGCCGTCCCGGCCCTGGCCGGAATCGTCGCGTGGAAGGAGGTTGACAGCTCGCATCAGTCCTCGATCCCGAGGCCGATGGCGACGGCGAGGGAGCCGACCTGGTCGGGCGCCACGAGGCGCTTGCCGACGGCGACTCGGCCGAGCGGGTCGCCGATGCGGACGGTGACACCGGTCAGGCGGCCGAGCTCGTCCGCGAGGCCCGGCAGGTGCGCGGTGCCGCCCGTGAGCACGAGCTCCCCGATCCCGTGCGAGCCGGGCTGGTTCTGGTAGAAGCGAAGCGAGGAGACGAGCTCGCGCGCAAACGCCTGGAGCTCGCGGCGTACCGCTTCCAGCGCCGCGGTGGCGTGCTCGACGGCGACGCCTTCCGGCAGCGGCGCGCCGTCCTCGAGCGAGAGCACGAGCTTCAGCGGCTCGGCCTCGGAGGGGGTCACGTCGAGCGCGCGGGCGATTGCGACGCTGAGCGCGGAGCCGCCCCATCCGAGCACGCGGGTGAACTCGCAGACCTTGCCGTCGGACACGGCGAAGGTCGAGCGGTCGTGGCCGACGTTGACGACCACCTGCGCGCCCGTCGCGACGGGCTCGTCCTCCGAGCGCGGCACGGCGAGGGCGCGCAGCATCGCGAAGGCCTCGAGGTCGATCCCGACGAGCTTGATCCCGGCCTTCCTGCACGCAGAGACGTAGCGGTCGACGAGCTCACGGTAGGCGACGACGAGCAGCACGCGCCGCGTCTTGACGCCGTCGGCGTCGACCGTCTCGGCGAGGATCTGCCAGTCGACGACCGCCTCGTCGAGCGGGATCGGCAGCGTCTCCTGGGCGCGAAAGCGGATCGCGTTCTCGAGCTGCTTCGGATCCTCGATCCCCGTGATCTCGAAGGTGCGGACGCCGATGCGGTTGTTCGCGATGCCGAGCCGGACGTTCTTGCGCGGCAGCTTGTGCTCGGCAAAGAACGACCGGAGCGTCTCGGCGAGGCCTTCGAGATCGCGGAGCTCGCCCCCGACGACGACGCCCTCGTCGAGCGGGCGGCGCGCGAGCTGGACGACCTCGGGGGACCCGTTGTTGAGCACGCGCGCGGCGGCGACCTGCGAGGCGCCGATCTTCAGCCCGACGATTGCGCTCTTGCCGCCCTTCTGGAGCTTCGGCCCCTTCGGCGCCTTCGCCTCCCTCGGCTGCTTCGCCGGCTTGTCCACCTTCGGCTTGCGCGAGAACGAGATCTCCTTGCGCAGGCCCGAGCCCGCAGGCTTCTCGGCCTTCGGCTCTTTCGCGGCCTTCGGCGCCTTCGGCTTGCGCGAGAACGAGATCTCCTTGCGCAGGCCCGAGCCCGCCGGCTTCTCGGCCTTCGGCTCATTCGCCTCCTTCGCGGCCTTCGGCGCCTTCGGCGCCTTCGGCTTGCGCGAGAACGAGATCTCCTTCTTCAGCAGCGAGGACTTCCCCTGCGCCGCCGTGGCGACGGCGGCGGGCACGGAGGAGACGGGGGCGGCGAGCTCGGGCACGAGCGTCTCCTCGGCCACCTCTGGGTCGAAGCCGGCGGTCAGCCAGCCGTACTCGGCGTCTGCGGAGACGAGCTCGGCCACGGGATCGAACGGCTCCGGCACGGGGGCCGGCGCGGGCGCCTCGTCCTTCGGCGCGCGGCGGACGAGGTCCGACACCTTGATCTCCTTCTTCCAGTCCACGTCAGCTCCCCGCGACCCTCAGGCCGCCGAACATCGGGGCTTCCGCGGCGGGAGGCTCGTCGGGATCCTCGAAGCCGGCGCGCTCGAGCAGGCCGAGCAGCTGCTCGGGGCGGCTCGAGCGCTGAAGCGCCATCTCCTTCGTGATCACCCGCTTCATCGTCAGCTCGGCGAGGGACTGCTCCATCGTCTGCATCCCCTTGGAGGTGCCGGTCTGCATCACCGAGTAGATCTGCTCGACCTTGCCCTGGCGGATCATGTTCCGGACGGCATCGTCCGGCAGCAGGATCTCGAGCGCGGGCACGCGGCCGACGCCGTCGGCGGTCGGGACGAGCGCCTGTGTGACGACGCCCTGGAGCGTCGCGGCGATCTGCACGCGCACCTGCTCCTGAGCCTCGGCGGGGAAGACGTCGATGATGCGGTCGATCGTCCCCGGCGCGCTCTGCGTGTGCAGGGTGCCGAAGACGAGGTGGCCGGTCTCCGCCGCGGTGAGAGCGGTCGAGATCGTCTCGAGGTCGCGCATCTCGCCGACGAGGATCACGTCCGGGTCCTGGCGGAGGGCTCCGCGGAGCGCCTCGGCGAAGCTCGTCGCGTCGGGGCCGATCTCGCGCTGGTTGACGATGCAGCCCTTGTGCTTGTGCAGGAACTCGATCGGGTCCTCGATCGTGAGGATGTGATCGGAGCGGTTGCGGTTGATCTCGTCGATCACCGACGCGAGCGTCGTCGACTTGCCCGAGCCGGTCGGGCCGGTGACGAGCACGAGGCCGCGCGGCTTCTCGGCGAGCGCGTGGAGGCTCGACGAGAGGCCGAGCTCCTCGAGCGACTTGATCTCCGCGGGGATCAGGCGGAAGGCGGCGCCGAGCGTCTCCCGCTGGAAGTAGACGTTCACGCGGAAGCGCGCGAGCCCGGGGATCGAGTGCGAGAAGTCGATCTGGCGCCTGACCTCGAGGTTCTTCTGCTGCTCGCTCGAGAGGATCCGGTAGAGCAGGCTGCGCGTATCGTCGTCCGACAGCGCCGGGAAGTCGAGGCGCTCGAGCTCACCGCGCACGCGCACGGCGGGCGGGGAGCCCACGCTCATGTGCAGATCCGACGCGTTCAGCGCCACCATCCGCTCGAGCAGGACGTCGATGGAGTAGTCGTCAGGCATGCTCGCAAGGCGTATCGGCAGCGCCAGTCCCTTTCTTGAGGGATGCGCGAGAAGTCGCGGTACCTCGAACGAGCTACCTCCGGATTGGGGAGCGGACATCCCTCAAAGGGGGCTAAAGGTCACCACCCGCTGCGGCCGATAGGGCGGGAGCCACCATAAGAACTCCCCCTGCTGGAAGGAGCACCAAGTGATCGACAAGATTCGGAATCGGATGGCCGGAGACGAGGGCTTCACGCTCATCGAGCTCCTGGTCGTCATCAT
>DAISLG010000122.1:4666-6794 GCA_036820565.1 Gaiellaceae bacterium
TCGAGACGTACGCGGCCGACAACAACGGCACCGCGACCGACGCCGACCTGTCTGCCACCACGACCGGCTACCAGGGCATGGACCTCACGCAGCTGAAGAAGATCGACGCCGGCCTCTCGCCGACCGTCTCGATCGGCGCCACGCTCGGCGTGAGCCGCTACTGCGTCGCATCGGGCGCGGGCTCGCACGAGTTCTCGTACGCGATCGGCTCGGGCGCGGCCACCGACGGCACCATCCGCCAGGCGGCCTGCACCTAAACCCTCGCCGGCCGGAGGGGCGCGCCTAGCGCCCCTCCGGTCACTTTCAAAAGGAGATCCCAAATGCTGAACAAGATCAAGGATCGGATGGCCGGAGACGAGGGCTTCACGCTCATCGAGCTCCTGGTCGTCATCATCATCATCGGCATCCTGCTCGCGATCGCCGTCCCGTCGTACCTCGGCTTCCGCGACCGTGCCACGGACTCGGCCAACAAGGCCAACGTCCGCGCCACGATCCCCGCGGTCGAGACGTACGCGGCCGACAACAACGGCACCGCGACCGACGCCGACCTGTCTGCGACGACGACCGGTTACCAGGGTATGGACGTCACCCAGCTGAAGAAGATCGACGCCGGCCTCTCGCCGACGGTCTCGATCGGCGCGACGCTGACTGCAACGCGGTACTGCGTCTCGTCCGGCTCGGGTACGCACCAGTTCTCGTACGCGATCGGCACCGGTGCAGCCACCGACGGCTCGATCCGCCAGGCCGCCTGCACGTAAGCGGCACTGCAAGAACGAAGGTGGCGAAGGGCGCGGGAGACCGCGCCCTTCGCCGTTCTCAAGGTCGGGCGAGGCGCGCCCGATGAGAGGAGGGTCGTGTCCGCACTCGTTTTCACACGCGCGCGCGCGAGCGCGAGACTGCTCGTCCGGCCCCACGCGCTCGTCGCCATCGTCGGCCTGGCGCTCGTCGCCCGGCTCGCCGTCGCCTGGCACGTCGCGACGCCGCTGTACTACCCCGACGAGTACTTCTACTCCGAGCTCTCCCGCTCGATCGCGGCGCACGGCGCGCCGATGGTCCGCGGCCACCTCGTTCCCTTCCCGGCCCTGCTCGGCCCGCTGCTGACGGCGCCCGCGTGGCTCCTCTCGAGCGTCGGGGCCTCGTACCGGCTCGCACAGGCCGAGGGGACGCTCGCGATGTCGCTCGCCGCGGTGCCCGCGTTCGTGCTCGCGCGGCGCGTGGGCGTCCGGCGGCGTGAGGCGCTCGCCGTCGCCGCCGCGACGCTGCTCGTCCCGGACCTCGTCGACGGCTCCTTCATGCTCAGCGAGCCGTTCGCGTTCCCGCTCTTCCTCGGCGCGGTCGCAGCCGCCGTGCCCGCGCTCGCGCGGCCCAGTCGCCGCGGCCAGGCGATCTTCCTCGCGCTCGCGCTCGCGCTCTGCCTCGCGCGGGTCCAGTTCGTGATCGTCCCGGTCGCGTACGCCGTCGCCGTCGCGGCCCTGAGGCTTCGAGGGCGCCCCCTCCGGGCACACGCGCTGCCGCTCTCGGCGTTCGCGCTCGCCGTCGTCGCCGCCGTCGCCGCCGGCCCCGAGCGCGTACTCGGCGCCTACGCCGATCTCGTCCACAACTCCGGCCTCGACGTCGGCGCGCTGGCGCACTACGGGCCCGCGAACGTCGCGGTGCTCGCCCTCGCCGCGGGCTGGGTCGCCGTCCCGGGCGCCGTCATCGGGCTGTCGGCGCTCCTCCGGCGCGCTCGCTCCGACGAGCAGGCGGCGTTCGCCGCGCTGACGGCGACGCTCGTGCCGCTGCTCGTGCTCCAGGCGGCGGTCT
Organism: Gaiellaceae bacterium; assembly: GCA_036820565.1. Taxonomy (GTDB): domain Bacteria; phylum Actinomycetota; class Thermoleophilia; order Gaiellales; family Gaiellaceae; genus DAISLG01. Next base: position 6,470 of record DAISLG010000122.1, read on the forward strand.
TCGGCGTCCGCTTCGACGAGCTGATGGAGCGGTACTGCTTCTACGCGGTGCCGCTGCTCTTCGTCTGCTTCGCGGTCGCGGCGGAGCGCGGCCTGCTCGCGGGACGCGCCCACGCCTACGCGTGCGGCGCGCTCGCTGCCGCGGGCCTGCTGTCGCCGCTCAGCGAGCAGCTCTTCTTCGCGAACCGCGACCACTCCCCCGTCCTGCTCGCGTACGGGCTCCTCTACGACCGGATCGACTGGGGCGCCCCGCTCGTCCTCGGCGGCTCGTCCGCCCTGGCGGCGCTGGTCGCGCTCGAGCTCGGCCGGCGCGGCCGGTCGACCGC
>DAISLG010000123.1:0-915 GCA_036820565.1 Gaiellaceae bacterium
GAAGCCGGACAGGTCATCGAGACCGAGCTCGACCCCGAGGCGGAGGCCCGGCGACGGCTCGCGCTCGCGCAGATCCGCCAGTACCCCGACACCGCGCTGCGGCTTCCGGCCGGCGAGGTGGAGGAGTTCGACGACGACCTGCGGCGCCTGGTGACCCGGATGGTCGACCTGATGCACGACGCGAGCGGCGCCGGGCTCGCGGCGACGCAGGTCGGGATCCTGCGGCGCCTGTTCGTCTTCCAGACCGACGGCGAGGAGGACGCGCGCGCCGTCGTCAACCCGCGGATCGTCGAGCGCTCCGACGAGGTCGAGACCGAGGCCGAGGGCTGCCTCTCGCTCCAGGGCGTGCATGTCCCCGTCGAGCGCGTCACCGGGCTGACGCTCGAGGGCAAGGACGAGACCGGCGCCGACGTGCGGCTCGAGCTCGAGGGGCTCGGCGCGCGAGTCGCCCAGCACGAGCTCGACCACCTCGACGGCGTCCTGATCATCGACCGCACCGACGAGGCGAGCCGGAAGGCCGCGCTCGCGACGCTGCGGCCGCGCCCGTCCTTCTGATGCGCCTCGGCGTCGCCGCGACGGCGCCGTTCGGAGCCGACGTGCTCGAGCGGCTCGCCGCCCGCCGCGAGGTCGCGTTCCTGCTCACGCGCCCCGACAGGCCGAAGGGCCGCGGCCGCCGGGTCGCGCCGGGGCCTGCGAAGGAGGCCGCAGAGCGGCTCGGGATCCCGGTGCTCCAGCCGGAGCGGCCCGAGATCGACGAGGTGGATGCGATGGTGGTCTGCGCCTACGGCCTGCTGATTCCGCCCGCCCTGCTCGAGCGCGCGCTCTGGCTCAACGTCCATCCATCGCTGCTCCCGCGCTGGCGCGGCGCGGCGCCGGTCGAGCGCGCGATCATGGCGGACGACGCCGAGACCGGCG
>DAISLG010000123.1:925-6738 GCA_036820565.1 Gaiellaceae bacterium
TCACGATCCACGAGACGGTCGAGGCGCTCGACGCGGGCCCGATCGCCGCGCAGGAGGCCTTCCCGATCGGGCCCGAGGACGACGCCGGCGCGGTGTACGCCCGCGCCGCACCGCTCGCCGTCGACCTCCTCGACCGCGTCCTCGACGCGCCGAGCTTCGCGCCGCAGCAGGGCGAGCCGACCTACGCCGAGAAGATCACCGCTGCGGACCGGCAGCTCGACCCCGACCGGCCCGGGGACGCGCTCGACCGGATTCGCGCGCTCTCGCCGCACATCGGCGCGCGGGCCGAGCTGCACGGGCGGCCGGTCACGATCTGGAAGGCCCGCCTCGCGGACGGGCGCCTCGAGCCGATCGAGGTGCAGCCCGACGGGAAACGGCGCATGGCCTACGACGAGTTCCTGCGCGGCCTCCGGTGATCGCGCCCGCTCGCCTCGCGGCCTATGAGGTCGTCAGGCGCGTGTTCGAGCAGGAGGCCTACGCCGACCGCGCGTTCGGCTCCGCAGCAGCGAAGCTCGACGCACGCGACCGTGGGCTCGCGCAGCGGATCGCGTACGGGACGATCCAGCGCGCGCGCGTGCTCGACCACGGGATCGAGGCGTTCGGGAAGCGGCCGGTACGCAAGCTCGACCCGCCGGTGCTCGCGGCGCTCAGGATCGCCGCGTACCAGCTCGGCTGGCTCGACCAGGTGCCCGCGCACGCGGTCGCGAACGACTCGGTCGAGCTCGTCCGCCGCGCCCGGCTGGAGCGCGCCGTCCCGTTCACGAACGCGGTCGTCCGCAGGCTCGCCGAGGGCTTCCGCGGCCTGCTCGGCTCCCTGCCGGACGGCCCGCTCAAGCTCTCGTACCCGGACTGGATCGCCGAGGTCTGGGAGCGCGACCTCGGCCGCGAGGAGGCGCTCGCGCTGATGCGCGCCCAGAACGAGGCGCCTGAGACGGTCGTCCGGCTCGTCCGCGGCGAGGTCGACGGCGAGGAGACCGAGATTCCCGGCGCCTACCGCGTCGCGCGCGTCGACGACACCGCGCTCGCGGAGGGCCGGATCTGGCCGCAGAGCAGGGGCTCGCAGCTCGCCGGCCTCTGCGTCGGCTCCCGCGAGGGAGAGCGCACGCTCGACCTGTGCGCGGCGCCGGGCGGCAAGACGACGATGCTCGCGGGCGAGGTCGTCGCAGTCGAGCTCCACGCGGCCCGCGCGCGCGAGCTCGAGGAGAACGCGCGCCGGCTCGGCGCGACCAACGTCCGGGTCGTGAACGCCGACGGCCGCGACCTTCCCGCCGAGCTGAGCGCGTTCGACCACGCGCTCGTCGACGCACCGTGCTCGGGGCTCGGCGTCCTGGCGACGAGGCCGGACCTCCGCTGGCGCGCGAAGCCGCTGCCGGAGCTCCAGCTCGAGCTCGTCCGCGCCGCCGCCGAGCGGCTCCGGCCGGGCGGGACGCTCGTCTACTCCGTCTGCACGCTCAACGCCGACGAGAACGAGGCGGTCGTCGACGCCTCCGGGCTCGCCGTCGAGCCGCTCGGTGACGAGTGGCCGGCCTTCCGGCACCCGCGTCGGCCGGAGTTCCTGCTGACGCTGCCGCACCGCGACCGGACCTCCGGTTTCTTCATCGCCCGGCTGCGGGCTTAGACTCCGAAGCCGTGCCCTGGGACGAATGGATCCGGACGGTCGAGATCGAGCCCTCGCTCTACGCGGCGGACTTCTCGCGACTCGGCGAGCAGGTCGAGGCGCTGCTCCGCACCGGCGCGCGCATCTTCCACTTCGACGTCGGCGACGGCCACTTCGTCCCGCCCGTGACGGTCGGGCCGATCGTGCTCCAGTCGATCTCCGGCCTCGTCCACCGGATGGACGGCGTGCTCGACTGCCACCTGATGGTCGACAATCCGGCCAAGCATTTCGCGCAGTTCGCGGAAGCGGGCGGAGACAGCGTCACGTTCCACTTCGAGGCCGTCGACGACGTCCCGGCGACGATCCGCGCCGCGCGCGAGCAGGAGCTCCAGGTCGGGATCGCCTTCAATCCGGAGACGAGCCCGGAGGACGTCGCCGCGGTCGCCGAGGGAGTCGACCTCGTCCTCTGCATGAGCATCAACCCCGGCTACTCGGGCCAGGACTTCATGCCCGAGGCGGTCGAGCGCGTGCGCACGCTCCGCAAGCTCGTTCCCGGGAACGTCGCGATCCAGGTCGACGGCGGCCTCGGCCCGGAGAACGTCGCCGAGCTGTACGAGGTGGGCGCGACGCTCCTCGTCGCCGGCTCGGCGATCTTCGTGCGGGAGGATCTCCCGCGCGCGTACCGCCGCCTCGTCCAAGCCCTGGCATGAGCCTCGAGCGGGCGCTCGAGCTCGCCGAGCGTGGGCGCGGGACGACGCATCCGAACCCGGTCGTCGGCGCGGTCGTCGTGTGCGACGGCGAGATCGTCGGCGAGGGGTGGCACGAGCGCAAGGGCGGCCCCCACGCGGAGCGGGTCGCGCTCGAGGCCGCCGGCGAGGCCGCGCGCGGCGCGACGCTCTACGTGACGCTGGAGCCGTGCGCGCACCACGGCTCGACGCCGCCGTGCGCCGACGCGATCGTCGCTGCCGGGATCTCGAGGGTGGTCGTCGGGTCGCGCGACCCGAATCCCGAGGCCGCGGGCGGGGTCGAGCGCCTGCGGGAGGCGGGCGTCGAGGTCGAGCTCGCCGACTCGTTCGAGTCGCACCGCCAGAACGAGGCGTGGCGGACCTGGGTCTCCCAGGGGCGGCCGTTCGTCACCTTCAAGGCGGCGGTCACGCTCGACGGCCGCATGACGATGCCCGGCTCGCGCTGGATCTCGGGCGAGGAGAGCCGCAGACGCGTGCACGAGCTGCGGGCCGCCTCCGACGCGGTCGCCGTCGGGATGGGCACGTTCAGGGCCGACGCGCCGCGCCTCGACGCGCGCGACGTCGGCGCGGTGCGCCAGCCGCGCCGGGTCGTCTTCGGCCACGGCCCGGTGCCCGACCCGTTCGACCTGCGGCCCGGCCCGCTCGCTGACGAGCTCGCCGCGCTCGCACGCGACGGCGTCCAGTCGCTCCTGCTCGAGGGCGGCCCCACCCTCGCCGGGTCGTTCCTCGCCGAGGATCTGGTCGACAAGCTCCTCCTCTTCGTCGCGCCGGCGCTCGCCGGCGACGGCCTCCGGCTGCCCGACCTGCCCGCGCCGCGACGGCTCTCCCGCCTCACCTCCGAGCACGTCGGCGAGGACGTCCTGCTGACGGCCTATCTCCACGTGCCCGGCGAGTAGCCTTTCACCGTGTTCACCGGGATCGTCAAGGAGCAGGGCCGCGTGCGGTCGTGCGTCGAGACGGCGACCGGCGTGCGGATCGAGGTCGAGACGGCGACGCTCGGCGAGACGGCCGTCGGCGGCTCCGTCTCGATCAACGGCGTCTGCCTGACCGTCACCGCGCGGGACGGCGGCGTGCTCACGTTCGACGCCGTCGGTGAGACGCTCGCGCGGACGACGATGGGCGCGCTCGAGCCCGGCGACGGCGTCAACCTCGAGCCGGCGCTCAGGGCGGGGGAGCCGCTCGGCGGCCACTACGTCCAGGGCCACGTCGACGCGGTCGGCACGGTGCGGACGGCCGGAGGCGACGGCCGCATCTGGATCGACGCCCCGGCCGAGCTGCTGCGCTACTGCGTCGAGAAGGGCTCCGTCGCCGTCGAGGGGGTCTCCCTGACGATCTCCGCGCTGGACGAGACCGGGTTCGAGGTCGTCCTGATCCCGCACACGCTCGCCGAGACGACGCTCGGCGCGCTCGCGCCCGGCCGCGAGGTCAATCTGGAAGCCGACGTGCTGGCCAAATACGTCGAGCGGCTGTTAGAGCTCGCTCCGAAATGAGACGCTGTGCCGTCGGGCCGCATCGCACCCCGTCAGCGAGGTCTCATCCCGAAGCGAGCTCTTCTCCCCGGTAGCATCCCGGCATGGCTGCGGTGCGACAGAAGACGCCTTTCGCGACGATCGAGGAGGCGATCGAGGACGTCCGCAACGGCAAGATCGTCGTCGTCGTCGACGACCCGGGCCGCGAGAACGAGGGCGACCTGACGATCGCAGCGCAGTTCGCGACGCCCGAGGCGGTCAACTTCATGGCGACGCACGGACGCGGCCTGATCTGCCTGTGCCTGACCGAACAGCGCTGCGACGAGCTCGGGCTGCGGATGATGACGGACCACAACGAGACGCCCTTCGAGACCGCGTTCACCGTCTCGATCGAGGCGCGCGACGGGATCTCGACCGGGATCTCCGCCGCCGACCGCGCCCGCACGATCCAGGTCGCGATCGACCCCGACAAGACGGGGCGCGACCTCGTCCAACCCGGCCACGTCTTCCCGCTGCGCGCGAAGGATGGCGGCGTCCTGCGGCGCACCGGGCAGACCGAGGCGGCCGTCGATCTCGCGCGGCTCGCAGGGCTCAACCCGTCCGGGGTCGTCTGCGAGATCATGAACGACGACGGGACGATGGCCCGCGTCCCCGACCTGATCCCGTACTGCGCCAAGCACGGCCTCAAGCTCGTCACTGTCGCCGACCTCGTCGAGTACCGGCGGCGGCACGAGAAGCTCGTCGAACGCGTCACGAGCGTCCGCCTGCCGACGCTCTGGGGCGACTTCACCGCGGTCGCCTTCCGCGAGACGCTGACGGGCAAGCATCACGTCGCGCTCGTCCGCGGCGAGATCGAGGGTCGCGAGAACGTGCTCGTCCGCGTCCACTCCGAATGCCTCACCGGCGACGTCTTCCACTCGCTCCGCTGCGACTGCGGCGAGCAGCTCGACCAGGCGCTCGCGCAGATCGCGGCCGACGACGCGGGCGTCCTGCTCTACATGGCGCAGGAGGGCCGCGGGATCGGCCTGCTGAACAAGCTCAAGGCCTACGAGCTCCAGGAGCAGGGGCTCGACACGGTCGAGGCGAACCTCCAGCTCGGCTTCCCGGCCGACGCGCGCGACTACGGGATCGGCAACCAGATCCTCGCCGACCTCGGGCTGACGAGCATCCGGATCCTCACGAACAACCCGAAGAAGCTCTCGGGGATCGAGGGGTTCGGCCTGACCGTGACCGAGCAGGTGCCGATCGAGGTGCCCTCGAACGACGAGAACCGGCGGTACCTCCGGGCCAAGAGAGATAAGCTCGGCCACCGCCTGCACCACCAGGACCTGAAGTTCGATCCCGAGACCCCGGAGAGCTGATGACCGACGACGCCTGGCCGAAGCGCCCCGATCCGCCCGCCTCCGAGGAGGAGGGCGAGGACTGGCAGTCCGAGAAGCACGAGGCCGCCGAGGCCGTCGCGGTCGACGACACGCCGGCGCCCCTGGACGACTTCGTCGAGGAGGCCTCGGCCGAGCACGCAGCCGGCGAGGTGAATGTCCCGGACGGCTACGCCGTGATCGAGGGCTCGAGCCGCGGCGAGAGACGCTCCGTCGCCGTCGTCGTCGGGCGGTTCAACGGCGAGGTGACGAACCGGCTGCTGGAGCGGGCGCTCGAGGCGCTCGCGGAGGCCGGTGTCGCGCAGGAGGCGATCACGGTGATGCCGGTGCCGGGCGCGTTCGAGATCCCGCTCGCGTCGATGGCGCTCGCGAAGACGCGCCGCTACGCCTGCATCGTCACGCTCGGCTGCGTCGTCCGCGGCGAGACGCCGCACTTCGACTTCGTCGCGGCCGAGGCCGCGAGCGGCATCCAGCTCGCCGGGCTCGAGACCGGCGTGCCGGTCTCGTTCGGCGTCCTCACCGTCGAGAGCCTCGAACAGGCCGAGGCGCGGGTCGACCGCGTCGCGACGCAGGCGGTCGAGAGCGCGCTCGAGATGGCCGACGTGTTCGCGCAGCTGCGGGC
>DAISLG010000124.1:0-5136 GCA_036820565.1 Gaiellaceae bacterium
TCGATCCGGTCAGTTCGAGGATCGCGAAGGCGAGCGCGATCGGCGCGATCGCGTTACCGATCGTCGAAACGGCGCGGCCGAGGAAGAGGAGCCGGAACTCCCGCTCGCGGAGCGGGCTCACGCGGTCAGCGCGCCCGCTTGTCCCAGTAGCGCTTCAGGCCCGCGTACGACGATTCGAAGGGCGCGGCCCGCTGGTAGTGATCCGCGTCACCGGCATCCTCGGCCATGTCGGCGCGGCCGGCCGCCGCGAACTCCTCGGCCGACATCCCGCTGCGGACGCGCTCGGCCCAGTTCGCCAGCTGCTCGCGCAGGCGCGCGAGGTGGTCGGCCGGCTCGTCGACGACGCCGAAGTGGATCAGCGCCAGGCGTTCGGCCCCGCGGGCCTCGATCGCGTCGATCGACGCGTTCCAGGCCTCGACGTCGATGTCGGGCGGCGGCGAGACGGGCATCACGTGCCGGTCGGGCATGATCCGGACGCCGGCGGCGTCGCCCGTGTACACCGTTCCCTCGTGGACATACGAGACGTGGTGCGACGCGTGGCCCGGCGTCGGGAAGGCGTCGAGTAGGTCGCCCGCGACGCGGACGTTTTCCTCCGGCACGGGCGCCAGTTCGCCCCAGAGCGGGTCGAACAGCTTGCCGTAGATCCGCCGCGCCGACGCCTCGAGCCGCGCCGGCTCGATCAGGTGGGGCGCGCCGATCGGGGAGACGTGCACCTGGAGCCCGGGGTGCTCGCGAACGATCGTCCCCGTCGCGCCGGCGTGGTCCAGGTGGATGTGGGTCAGCAGCAGGTGGCGCAGATCGGTGAGCTCGTGGCCGCGCTCGCGCAGGCCCGCGCGAAGGGTCTCGAGCGTCGAGGCGGGGCCGCAGTCGACGAGCGCGAGGCCGTCGGGCGTCTCGACGAGGTAGACGCCGATCACGCGCGGCCCCTGGTGGTGCAGGTCGATCGGCTCGACGAGGGGCACTACACGCCTGTGGCGGCGGTGGAGCGGACGAGCGCGGCTTCGAGATCGGCGATCAGGTCGTCGGCCGACTCGATTCCCACGGACAGGCGGACGAGATTCCGCGGCGCGGCGAACGGGGCGTCGGCGGTCGACGCGTGCGTCATCCGCGCCGGGTGCTCGATCAGGCTCTCGACGCCGCCGAGGCTCTCGGCGAGCTGCCACAGCTTCGTCCGGCCGACGAGCGCGACAGCTTCGTCCTCCGACTCGACGAGGAACGAGATCATCCCGCCGTAGTCGGCCATCTGGCGCTTCGCGATCTCGTGACCGGGGTGGTCCGGCAGCCCCGGGTAGAGCACCTGCTCGACGTGCGGCGACTCCACGAGGAACGCGGCCACCTTGCGCGCGTTCTCGCAGTGCTGGCGCATCCGGACGGCGAGCGTCTTGATCCCGCGCAGGACGAGCCAGGAGTCGAAGGGGCCGGGGACAGCACCGAGTGACTTCTGGAGGAAGTAGAGGCGCTCCGCGATCGTCGGGTCGTTGGTCGCGGCGAAGCCGCCGACGACGTCCGAGTGGCCGCCGAGGTACTTCGTCGTCGAGTGGATGACGATGTCGGCGCCGAGCTCGAGCGGGCGCTGGAGGTACGGGGTCGCGAAGGTGTTGTCGACCACGAGGATCGCGCCGGCGGCGTGGGCGGCGTCGGCGGCCGCGCGGATGTCGACGACGTTGAGCATCGGGTTCGACGGCGTCTCGATCCAGACGAGGCGCGTGCGCTCGTCGAGGTGGTCGGCGAGGTTCGCGAAGTCGGCGGCGGGGAGGTAGTCGAAGAGGTAGCCCTTCGGCTCGTAGACCTGCGAGGTCATCCGGTAGACCCCGCCGTAGACGTCGGCGATCAGGACGACGCGGTCGCCGGGGTCGATCAGGTGCATGACGGTCGTCGTCGCGCCGAGGCCCGAGGAGAACGCGATCCCGTGCTCCGCGCTCTCGAGCGAGGCGAGCGCGATCTGGAGCGCGGTGCGGGTCGGGTTCGCGACGCGGGCGTAGTCGTAGCCCTTGTGCTCGCCGACTGCCTCCTGGACGAAGGTGGACGTCTGGTAGATCGGCACGGTCACCGCGCCGGTGGCCGGGTCCGGGTCCTGCCCCTCGTGGATCGCTCGCGTCTCGAAGTCCATCCGCCGATCGTACCGCCGTCGCTTCGCCTCGCGCCCGGCCGGACATGTCCAGGGGTCTGACCCCTGGACGTGGCTGTTATGGCCACGGGAGGCTGTACCGTGAGCCGGTGGATCAGTTCCATTTCGATCCGGCGAGCTACCTCGAGCTGATGCACGACGAGGTGCCCGAGTTCGAGGTGTTCCAGGAGGCCGTCGCCCGGGCGACGGCCGGCGTCGACGCGCATCGCCTGCTGGAGCTCGGGACCGGGACGGGCGAAACTGCCCGCCGCGTCCTTGCGCTCCATCCGGGCGCCCGCCTGACGGGGATCGACTCCAGCGAGGCGATGCTGGCCCGAGCCGGGCTCGATGCGGATCTCGTCGTCCAGCGGATCCAGGATCCGCTTCCCGCCGGGCCGTACGAGCTCGTCTTCTCCGCGCTCGTCGTCCATCACCTCGATTCCGCGGAGAAGCGCGACCTGTTCGCGCGCGTCCGCGACGTGCTCGCCCCGGGCGGTCGGTTCGTCCTCGGCGACGTCGTCGTGCCTGAGCGCCCCGAGGACGTCGTGACGCCGATCACCGCCGGCTTCGACAAGCCGGATACCGTGGCCGACCAACTCGCCTGGCTCGCCGCAGCGGGCTTCGAGGCGCACCTCGTCTGGTCATCGAAGGACGTGGCGGTTCTTGCCGCGACGCACTAAGAGCTCGTTCCAGGATGAAACGCTGTGCCGTCGGGCCGCGCTGCGCGGCGCCTGGCTGTGTCCTCGGTCGCGCCCATAGCCTCAGCTATGAACGCTCCCTGCGTCCGTGCCAGACACCACGCATCGCACCCCGCCAGCGAGGTCTCATCCCGAAACGAGCTCTACTGCGCAACTTCGTCGAGGCCCAGGTTCCGTGCGAGGCGGGCGAGCGCCTTCCCCAGCGGCTCGTCGAGCGAGCGCCTGACGCCCGGCTCACGCGTGAACTTCTTCACGCGCAGCACCCTCTCCCTTCGCTCCGCCCTCAGGTCGGCGCGCCCGACGAGCCGGTCGCCCAGGAGCAGCGGCAGGACGTAGTAGCCGTACACCCGCTCCGGCTCGGGCTTGTAGACCTCGATCAGGTGCGCGAAGCCGAACAGCCGCTCGACGAAGGGGCGGTCCCACATCAGGTTGTCGAACGGGGAGAGGAGGACGGCCCCCCGCGGCGCGCCGTCCAGCTCGGCGTCGGCGGGCACGACGACCGGCGGCCCGCCGTCCTCGACCTCCACGCGGCGGACGAGCCCGTCCGTGACGAGCCGGTCGACGTGCGGTCGCACGCCTCCGACGCCGCCCTTGAAGCGGCAGTGCTCCGCGATGCCCGCCTCCGGCAGCGCGCCGCGACCCTGCACGGCACGAAGCGCGTAGCCGCGGCGGAACTCGTCCTCGCTCGGAGTCGGCGCGTCGAGGTACGCGCGCGGGATCACCCGCTCCGGCAGGTCGTACAGCCGCTGGAAGCCCTGCCGCCCGGAGACCGTGAGCTCGCCCGCCGCGAACAGGTGCTCGAGCGCGCGCTTCGCAGGCTTCCAGCCCCACATCGACCCCGGGTCGTTCCGTCCTTCGAACGCGCGCGACGGCAACGGCCCTTCCTCCCGAATGCGGTCGACGACGAGCTTCTCCGTCTCCGGATCCGTGCGCTCGTGCCCCCACCAGTGAACATCCCGCAGCTCGGCCATCCGCCGCTTGAAGAGCACGTAGTCGTCGATCGAGACGAGGCAGGCCTCGTGCGCCCAGTACTCGAACACCCGTCCGGACGCCAGCAGCTTCGAGACGACCGCCTCGTCGTAGGCGCCCATCCGGGAGCTCAGCGTGAGCCGGTGGGCGCGGGCGACGGTCGCGATCGAGTCGAGCTGGACCGCCTGGAGGCGCCGGATCTCACCGTCGATCTCGTCCTCGCCCGCGCGCCGGAAGCGCGTCGCGTAGCCCTGGTGGGCAACGACGTAGCGCCGCAGCGCGGCGAGGCTCACGGCCACACGATCGCCTCCGCCCCGAGCCAGTCGGCGAGGCCCGAGACCGGCTCGTCGATGTCCACGGGGTCGCCCTCCCAGTGGACGGCGTTGATCCTGAGGACGCCCTCCTTCCGGTCGAACAGCGGGTCGATCCGCCCGACGAGCCGGTCGCCATGGAGGATCGGGAGGACGAAGTAGCCGTACCGCCGCTTCGCCCTGGGGACGTAGATCTCGAGCCGGTAGTCGAAGTCGAAGAGCGCGAGCGTGCGAACGCGGTCGTGGATCAGGCGGTCGAACGGCGAGAGCAGCGTCGTCCGGCCCGCGAACGCCGCGGGCACGGGAGCGTGCGCGACCCATTCGCCGTCGCGCCGGACGACGCCGAGCGTCCGGAGCCGCTGCTCCTCCAGCAGCGCGTCGGCCGTCGCCGCCGGCAGCGGCTCGACCGCCGGATACCACCGCTCGGCGAGATCCCAGAGCCGCTGCGCTCCCCGGCGACCGGCGACGGCGACGTCCCCGCGAGCCGTCAGCAGCTCCAGCATCTGGCCGACGTTCCGGTTCCCCGTCCAGCCGGTCGAGCGCCACGGGGCCTGCGAGCGGTCCTCGAGCTCGCGCGAGAGCAGCGGCCCGCGCCGCTCGAGCTCGCCGAGGACGTACCTCCGAAAGCGCGCGTTCGCCGCGAGCCAGTCGCGAACTCGGCTCGGCCAGGCGGTGTCACCCGCGGGAAAACGGCGCATCAGCGAGAGGTAGAGCGGCAGCTCCTCGACCGGATACACGAAGGCGCGCCACTCGAACAGGAGCTTGTCCTGCCACAGCAGCCGGTCGAGCTCCGCCGTGTCGTACGGGCCGAGGCGGCTCCACAGCACGAGCAGGTGGCTCGGCGCGACGGCGGCGGTCGGGTCGAGCTGGAGGAAGCCGATCCTGCGGACGACATCCAGGATCGAGGCCGGCGGCGGCTCGGCGAGCAGCTGGGCGGAGACCGCGGTCCGGCGGGCGTCGGTCGGCGAGAGCGCGGGCATCCCCGCTAGTGTCGCAAGCCGCCATGGAGCTGATCCGCGAGAAGATGTGGCCGGGCGCGCCGGTAGAGCGC
>DAISLG010000124.1:5236-6722 GCA_036820565.1 Gaiellaceae bacterium
TCCTGTGAAGCGGCTCCTGCTGCTGCTCGTCGCGGGGTGGCTCGCGGCGGCCGCGTATCTCTTCGTCTGGCCCCACGACGATCCGCCCGGTCGCGCCGACGCGATCGTCGTCCTCGCGGGGGACAAGCGCCGCCTCCCGGCCGGGCTGAGGCTGCTCCGGCAGGGAGTCGCCCCGACGATCGCCGTCTCCGACGACCTGGGGAGGAAACCCGGGCTCGACGACCGGATCTGCGCAGGGCAGGTCGTCGTGCCGCACGTCTGCTTCCGCGCGCGCCCGTACAGCACCCGCGGCGAGGCCCGCGCGATCGCGCGGCTCGCCCGCGCGCACGGCTGGCGCCGGCTGGTCGTCGTCACGTCCGGCTTCCACGACTTTCGCGCGCGGCTGCTGATCCGCCGCTGCTACGACGGCCGCCTGCGGATGGTCGCTGCGCCGTATCCGAAGCTCGAGCTGCCGAAGGAGGCGGTGTACGAGACGGTCAAGCTCGGCTACGCGCTGACGCTGGGCCGCGGCTGCTAGCTCCTAGCGGTTGTGCGCCAGGTACTCGAGCAGGTCCGAGCGCGTGAGCACGCCCTCGGGCTTGCCGCCGCTGGCGACGACGACGGCGGGGACTCCGCCGGAGAGCGTCGAGAAGACCTCGTCGAGCGAGTCCTGGGCGTCGACCGCGGCCAGCGGCGGCTGCATCGCGGCGGCGACGTCGTCGTGCAGCGCGTCGGGGTTCTTGAAGACACGGTCGAGCAGGTCGCGGTCCTGGAGCGAGCCGACGATGTCCGTCAGCGACTCGACGTCTCCGTCGCGCGCGACCGGGAGCTGCGAGATCGAGTAGCGCATCATCACGTCGATCGCCTCGCTCACTTTCTGGTGCGAGCCGATCGAGACGAACGCCGGCACGTCGCCGCCCTGGCCGCGCTTCGCGCGCAGCACCTCCTCGACCCGCGGGACGGGCGCGCGCCGCTCGAGGAAGCCGTGCTCGAGCATGTAGTTGTCGTCGTAGAACTTCGACATGTACGAGCGGCCCGAGTCGGGGATCATCGTCAGGATCTGCGCGCCGGGGCCGAACCGCTTCGCCACCTCGAGCATCGCCCAGACCGACGTCCCGCCCGAGCCGCCCACGAGCAGCCCTTCCTCGCGCGCGAGCCGCCGCGCGGTCAGGAACGAGTCGCGGTCGGAGACGGTCACCCACTCGTCGACGACGTCCTGCGCCATCGTCTGCGGCCAGGTGTCCTTGCCGATCCCCTCGACGAGATACGGGTGCTGGTTGTCGGGCGTCGAGTAGACCGAGCCCTCCGGGTCGGCGCCGACGACGAGGAGGTCCGGCTTCTGCTCCTTCAGGTAGCGGCCCACGCCCGAGATCGTGCCGCCGGTGCCGACCGAGATCACGATCGCGTCGAGCTCACCGCCCGTCTGCTCCCAGATCTCCGGGCCGGTCTGCTCGTAGTGGGCCTGCGGGTTCGCCATGTTCGAGTACTGGTCGGGCTTGAAGCCGCC
>DAISLG010000125.1:0-6701 GCA_036820565.1 Gaiellaceae bacterium
GGTCGGCCACGGTCTCGCGACGGTCGAGGCGATCCTCGCCGAAGCCGACGGCGAGACGGAGCGCGCCGGCGGCCTCTATCGCGCAGCCGCAGCTCTCTGGGAGGACTACGGCTCGGTCGTCGAGCGCGGCTACGCGCTGCTCGGCGCCGGCCGCTGCGACGGCAACGCCACCGACCTCCGCGAGGCGCGGGCGATCTTCTCCCGCCTGGGCGCAGCAGCGCTCGTGGCCGAGGCGGATGCTCTGCTCGGCGACGCTACGGCATCGTCCGCGTGACGGGCGCGTCCGGCGGCACCTCGAGGTACTGGAGGTCGAAGCGGGCGATGTCGCGGAACGCCGGCGCCGCGACGACGCCGCCGAAGATCGCGCCGTGCGGCTCGTCCACGGCCACCAGCACGACGAGCCGCGGGTTCGACGCCGGGACGAAGCCGACGAACGACGAGACGTACTTCGACGTCGAGTAGCCGCCGTACCCGTCCGGCTTCTCGGCCGTGCCGGTCTTCCCGGCGACGCGGTAGCCCGGGATCGCGGCGAGCGTGCCCGTCCCCTCGGAGACGACGTTCGCGAGCATGGCCCTCACCTGGGCGCTGACGGTCTCGGAAATGATCCTGCGGTGCTTCGGCTTCGCGCGGCGATGCCCACCGACGCGCTCGACGAGGTGCGGCCGGATCCAGACGCCGCCGTTCGCGACCGCGGCGTAAGCAGCGGCCATCTGCACGGGCGTCACGGCGATCCCCTGGCCGATCGGCATGTTCCCGATCGACGAGCCCGACCATTTGTCGAGCGGCAGCACGATCCCGGGGCTCTCACCCGGGAAGTCGATTCCGGTCGACTTGCCGAAGCCCCACCGCGCGATCCACTCGGAGAGCCGCTGCGATCCGAGCTTCTCGGCGAGCGTGATCGCGCCGACGTTCGACGAGTGGGACAGGATCCTCGCGACCGTCATCGTCTCGGTGCCGCGCTGCTCCGCGTCGTGCACCGTGCGGTCGGCGACGTGGATCGAGTACGGGAGCACGAACGACGTCGACGGGTTGACGAGCCCCTCCGAGAGCGCGGCGGAGACGGTCACGAGCTTGAAGGTCGAGCCCGGCTCGTACGTGTCGGTGACGGCGCGGTTGCGCGTCCGGTCGAACGGCATCTCGCCGAAACGGTTCGCGTCGAAGCCGGGGGCCTGCGCCATCGCGTAGATGCCGCCGGTCCGCGGGTCGAGCACGATCGCCGTCGCCGCCTTTGCGCCCCACTCGCTGACGGTCTTGCGAAGGATGGCCTCCGCGTTCGCCTGGATCGTGTGGTCGATCGTGAGGTAGAGATCGGATCCCTCGCGCTCGTCGGTCGAGCTGATCACGTCGATCGCGCGGCCGAACGGGTCCTTGACGATCGTCTGCTTGCCGGGCCGGCCGGCGAGCCAGTGCTCGAACTGCACCTCCAGGCCCGCGAGGCCGTTGTTGTCCGCGCCCGCGAAACCGAGCACGGACGCGGCGACGGAGCTCTGCGGATAGCGGCGCCGCTCCTCGGGGTAGAAGTAGAGGCCGGCGAAGCCCTTCTTCGCGAGCGTCGCGGCCTTCTTCGGATCGGCCCAGCGGTCGACGTAGACGAAGCCCTTCGACCTGTCGATCAGCGCCGGATAGAGAGCGTTCGCGTCGATGCCGAGCGCCCTCGCCGCCGCGAGCGAGACGCTGCGCGCGTCCGTGACCTGCCGGGGATCCGCGGTGACGGTGGTCGTCTGCTCGCCGATCGCGAGCTGCACGCCGGTGCGGTCGTAGATCGCGCCGCGGCCCGCGGGGATCTTCAGGGTGCTGACGTGCTGGTTGTCCGCCAGCTTCCCGAGCGGCTCCGCGCGCACGGTCTGGAGCCAGGCCGCGCGCCCGAGCGTCGCCGCGAAGGCGAGCCCGAAGACGGCGAGCAGCAGGCGAATCCGGCGATTTGCCTGCCGGCTGGTCATCGCTACCGGTCGAGGTGGATGTAGGTCGTCTGATCGGGGCTCGCCGGCACGAGGCCGAGCTGCTTGCCGGCCTGCGCCTGGATCGCGGCCGAGGCCGCCGCACTCGAGATCTGCGACGAGAGCGCCGCGTTCTCGGCGCGCAGCGTCGCGCGCGTGCGCCCGAGGTCGTCGAGCCGGAGGTTCAGCCGGAGCACCGCGACGTTGAGCGCGACGACGCCGGCGAGCAGGATCGCGCTGATCGCGATCGTCAGGGCGCCGCCGGCGACGCGCTTCCGGGGTTTCGCCACGACGCGCGCGCGGGTGCGCGGCCGGGTGGCGGCGGGTGCGGCGGCGGTGGGGCTCCAGCTCGCCACTAGACCCTCACCGCCGCACGCAAGCGGGCCGAGGAGGCGCGCGGGTTGACGGCGGTCTCGGCGGCGGACGGCCGCACGGCCTTCTTGCCGAGCGAGCGCATCACCGGCTCGTGGCCACAGACGCAGATGGGGAAGTCGGGCGGGCAGACGCAGCCGCGCTCCTGGCGCCGGAGGAAGCGCTTGACGATCCGGTCCTCGAGCGAGTGGAAGCTGATCACCGCGAGCCGGCCGCCGGGACGCAGCATCTCGAGCGCGGAGGGCAGCGCCGCCTCGAGCGCGCCGAGCTCGTCGTTGACGGCGATCCGCAGCGCCTGGAAGACGCGTTTCGCCGGATGGCCGTCGCCGAACCGCGCGGGCGCCGGGATCGCGGCGCGGATCGTCTCGACGAGCTCGCCGGTCCGCTCGAACGGCCGCTCGAGCCGCCGCCGGGCGATCGCGCGGGCGATCTGGCGGGCGTAGCGCTCCTCGCCGTAGCGGTGGAAGATCAGGGACAGCTCGCGCTCGTCCGCCTCGTTCACGAGCTCGCGCGCGGAGTGGTCTGCCGAGGCGTCCATGCGCATGTCGAGCGGCGCGTCGGCCGCGTACGAGAAGCCGCGGTCGGGCCGGTCGAGCTGCATCGAGGAGACGCCGAGATCGAGCAGGATCGCGTCCGCCTTGACGTCGTTGCCGGCGAGCTGCGAGAGGACGAGCGAGAACTCGCCACGCAGCAGCCGCGCCTGGACCCGCGTCGAACGCTGGAACGACTCGAAGTACGGGCGCACGCTCGCGTCGCGGTCGATCGCGATGAACTTGCCGCGGCCGCGCATGTCGGCAGCGAGGACGCTCGCATGTCCGCCGGCGCCGAAGGTCGCGTCGACGACGGTCTCCCCCGGCTGGACGGCGAGGAGCTCGCGCACCTCGTCGGCAAGAACGGGGACGTGATCAGTCGCGTTGGGTCGCGAGGCGTTCGGCAACATCCTCAGCACTCCCTTCGACCTCGTCCATCTGCTTGCGCCAGGCGGCGCGGTCCCAGATCTCGAGGCGGTCGTAGACACCGGCGACGACGACCTCGCGGTCGAGGTTCGCCGTACGCATCAGCGCGGGCGGGATCATCACGCGGCCCTGCTTGTCGAGCTCGGCCAGCGTCGCGGCCGAGAAGAAGTGGCGAAATATCCGGCGCCCGTCGGGGCTGAGCTGGTCGAGCTCGGCGAGACGCGTGTCGACGAGCTGCTGCCAGTCGCGCTGCGTGTAGGCATAGAGGCAGCCGTCGAGCCCGCGGGTGACGACGACGCCGCCGGCGAACGCCTCGCGGAACTTGGCCGGCAGCGTGAGCCGGTTCTTGTCGTCGAGGGAGTGTTCATATTCACCGAGCAGCATCTTCCACTGCGCCCCACTTTAAACCACAATCTCCCACTACGCAAGGGCAATTTGTCCCGGATAGGGCCCGCGCCCCGTGAGGACGGCGGCGCCGGCGCGCGCGGCGAGACCGAGCGCGTCCTCCGGCGGGTCGCCGCGGGCGAGCGCAAAGGCGAGCGCGCCCATGAACGAGTCGCCGCAGCCGTAGGCGTCACCGACCGGGCCCGGGACGGGCGCCGCCGGGAAGGACCGCTCCCCCGCCCGGCCTCCTCGGGCCCCATCGGTCCGGATGACGAGGCCGGGCGCCGGGTCGAGAGCGCCCTGCTCAGCAGGGTCGGCGGCGCTGCCGACCAGCACGTCGACGTACGTGCCCTGGAGCGTCGCGAGCTCGCGCGCGGCCGCGACGAGGAGCCGGGCAGTGCGCGCGCTCGCGAGCGCCGCGGCGTCGCCCGCGACGAAGACGGCGGCGTCGGCTCGAAGCTCGAGCGGGCCGAGCGGGCCGAGCTTCTCGCCCAGCACGGTGATCGTCCGCTCGCCCGACGAGTCGATGAAGGTGAACGCACGGCGCGTTTCGCCCCGGCGCTGCGCATGGACGGTGATCCCCTGGGCCTCGAGCTGCGCCAGCGCGCGATCGCCCAGCTCGTCCTCGCCGAGCGCCGTGAAGAAGTCGGCGCCGCCCGCGAGCCTCGCGATCTGCGCCGCGGCGACGGCGCCGCCGCCGGCCGCCTCCGACCACGTCTCGGTGGCGCGGACGATCTCCCCCGCGCGGGGCACACGCACGACGCGGGCGAACTCGACCCACTCGACATGACCGACGACGGCGATCCGCATCTCACAATTCTGCGCGCAATCGCGTTTCACCGGATGATGCAAGCCGTGCGGATACCGCCGTTCGAAAAGCTCTACGACGCCCACGGCGGCGAGATCTACGGCTACCTCGCCCGGATGCTCGGGCGCGGACCGGCCGAGGACGCCTTCCAGGAGACCTTCCTCCGCGCCCTGCGCGCCTACCCGCGGCTCGAGCACGGGCGCCACCTCCGCGCGTGGCTCTTCACGATCGCGACCCGCGTTGCCCTCGACGAGCGCCGAAAGCCAAGCAACAGTCTGGTACTCGGCGAGGTCGGGTCGGTCGAGTCGGCGCGGCCCGCGTACGCCGAGATCGAGCACCTCGCCGGCGAGTTGCCGCCCGCGGAGCGTGCCGCCGTCGTGCTCCGCTACGGCTACGACCTTCCCTACGCCGAGATCGGCGCCGCGCTCGGGTCGAGCGAGGTCGCAGCGCGCCAGGCCGCGTCCTCGGGCGTCCGCAGACTACGAAGGAGGCTCGCATGACCGTTCCCACCGACCTCGACCGCCGCTTCCGCCATGCCGCCCTCGCCGAGGGCCTCGTCGACGTCCGCTACGACCTCGTCGATTCCCCGGTCGGAGAGCTGCTCGTCGCGGCGACCGACCGCGGCCTCTGCCGCGTCGGCTTCGAGCACGACCTCGACGAGCTGGCCCGCGGTTTCGGGGCGCGGGTCCTCCGCACGCCGCTCGACCCGATTCGCCGCCAGCTCGACGAGTACTTCGCCGGCTCGCGCCGCGAGTTCGACCTCGAGCTCGACCTGCGGCTCGCCGACTTCCAGACCGCCGTCCTGCGCGAGCTCGCCCGCGTGCCGTTCGGCGAGACCGCCACCTACGGCGGGCTCGCGGCAAAGCTCGGGCGCCCCCGCGCGGCACGGGCCGTCGGCGGCGCGCTCAACCGGAACCCGATCGCGATCGTCCTCCCCTGCCACCGCGTCGTCGGCGCGAGCGGGTCGCTGACCGGCTACGCGGGTGGACTCGAACGCAAGCGCGCCCTCCTCGAGCACGAAGGGGTGCTCCTAGGGATTTAGCGCCGCGCCGGCGAGCCGGACGGCCTCGGCGAGCGCCGCCTCCGCGAGGCCGGAGCCGAACGTGACGCGGGCGACGCCGATCCGCGCGAGCTCCTCGAGCGGCGTTCCCGGCCGGACGAGCACGTTGACCGGGCCGTCGATCCCGCGCACGAGCTCGGCGACCGGCTCGCCGAAGATCGGGAAGACGCAGTCGGCGCCCGCGGCGAGATACGCGTTGCCGCGCTCGACCGCCTCGGCGACGCCCCCGGCGGAGCGTAGGAACAGGTCGACGCGCGCATTCAGCACGAGCTCGGGCGCCGCCGCCCGGACAGCGCGGATGATCGCGACCTGCTCGTCGACCGGCACCATCGCACCCGAGCGCGAGTCCTCGAGGTTCATGCCGACCGCCCCGATCTCGAGCGCGGCGACGGCCGTGCCGACCGGGTCGCCGTACCCGGCCTCGAGATCGGCGGTCACGGGGAGCTCGACCGCGGCGACGATCCGGCCGACCGCGCGGAGCATCTCGTCGCGCGGCGTCCCCTCGCCGTCCTCGTAGCCGAGCGACCGCGCGACGGCGCCGCTGGAGGTCGCGATCGCCCGGCACCCGGGCAGCTCCGCGAAGGCGCGCGCGCTCGCGACGTCCCACGCGTTCGGCAGGACGAGCAGCGGCCCCTGGTGGAGCGCCCGGAGCCGGTCGGCCTGCTCGCGAACGGTCACGCCACGAGGCTACTCCTTCAACAGGCGGTAGCCGACGCCCCAGACGTTGACGACGTAGGGCGTCGCCGCGTCGACGAGGCGGAGCTTGCGCCGCAGGCGCGATGCGTGCGTGTCGAGCGTCCTCGTGCAGCCGAGCGAGACGAAGCCCCAGACCTCGCGGAGGAGCTCCTCCTTCGTGAACACCCGCAGCGGCTGGGTCGCGAGCTTCAGCAGCAGCTCGTACTCCTTCTGCGCGAGCGCCACGGCCCGGCCGCTCACCGTCACCCGGCGGGCGGCCGTGTCGATCGCGACCGGGCCGGCCTCGACGATCTCGGGCCGCTTCGGCGCGGCCTGGCCGAGCACGGAGCGAACGCGGGCCAGGAGCTCCGCGTAGTCGACGGTCGCCCCCACCTCGAGCAGGACGAGCTCGGGCCCCTCGGAGACGATCTCGAAGCCGTCCGAGGCGAGGGTCCGCGCCAGGAATCCGCGCGTCTCGGTCTCGGGCTCGGCGATCAGCAGCGCAGCGG
>DAISLG010000126.1:0-6659 GCA_036820565.1 Gaiellaceae bacterium
GCTAGGAGAGGCGGTCGCCGGTGACGCGGCGGATCTCGTCGACCGACGAGACGCCGTCGACGCACAGCCGGACGCCGTCCTGGCGGAGCGTCGTCATGCCCTGCTCGACCGCCGCGGCGAAGATCTCCTCCGTCGAGGCCTCGATCAGCCGGCGGATCTGGCCCTGCACCGGCATCACCTCGTAGAGGGCGACGCGGCCCCGGTAGCCCGTGCCTGAGCACTTGGCGCAGCCGGCGGCGCGGAAGAGCTCGACGTCGTCCAGGGGATCGAGCCCGAGCGAGTGCAGCTCGGCCGCGTCGGGGCCGTACCGCTCCCGGCACTCGAGGCAGAGCCGGCGGGCGAGCCGCTGGGCGACGATGCAGTTGATCGCGGTCGCGAGCAGGCTCGGCTCGACCCCCATGTCCTTCAGGCGCGCGATCGAGCTCGCCGCGTTGTGCGTGTGCAGCGTCGTCAGCACGAGGTGCCCGGTCATCGCGGCCTGGACGGCGATCCGCGCGGTCTCGTCGTCGCGCACCTCGCCGACGAGCAGGACGTCCGGGTCGGAGCGGAGGATCGTGCGTAGCCCGCGCGCGAAGGTCAGGCCTCCCTTCACGTTCACCTCGACCTGGTTGATCCCGGGGATCTGGTACTCGACGGGATCCTCGATCGTCGTCAGCACCCGGCCGACGTCGTTGAGGACATCGAGCGCGGCGTAGAGCGTCGTCGTCTTGCCCGAGCCCGTCGGCCCGCACGCGATCACGGCTCCATAGGGCTGCTGGATCGCGCGGGAGAACGTCTCCTCGGCGGTGCCCTCCATGCCGAGATCCTTCAGGCCGAGCCGGCCGACGCGGCGTTGCAGGATCCGCAGGACGACCTGCTCGCCCTCGGTCGTCGGGAGGACGGCGATGCGGAGGTCCATCGGCTGGCCGTCGAAGCGCACGGAGACGCGCCCGTCCTGCGGCGCGCGCTTCTCGGCGATGTCGAGCTCGCCCATGATCTTCAGCCGGCTCGTCACCGCCGCCTGGAGCGACTTCGGGATCGCCGTCAGCTTGCGCGTGACTCCGTCGACGCGCGCTCGCACGAGTAGCTCGTGCGCCTGCGGCTCGAAGTGGATGTCCGACGCGCCCTCCTCGATCGCCATCGAGATCACCTGGTTGACGAGCGTGATCGCCGGCGCGTTCGTCGCGGCGCCCTCGCGGATGTCCTCGACCGTCGGCGCCTGCCAGCGCTCGTCGCTCTGAGCGGGTTCGATCTCGATCTCCTGGCGGTAGGCACGCGAGATCGCGTAACCGAGATCATCCGCCTCGACGACGGCGAGCTCGACGGCGAGGCCGAGTGCGATCCGGAGGTCGTCCGAGGTGACGACGTTCGTGGGGTCGGCGACCGCCACGAGGACGGTATCGGGGTCGCGGAAACCGATCGGCAGCGCCTGATAGCGGCGAGCGAGCTTCTCGGGCAGCAGGCCCGAGGCGGTCGGGTCGACGTCGACGGCCGCGAGGTCGAGGAACTCGAGCGCATGTTGCTCCGCGAGTGCGACGGCGAGCGCGCGGCCGCTGATCCAGCCGCGCTCGACGACGATCTCGCCGAGGCGCCGGGCGGTCTTCTCCTTCTCGAGCAGGGCCTGCTCCAGCTGCACGGCATCGAGCAGCCCGTCGCGAACGAGCAGGGCACCGAGCTGAATCCGGCGCTCCTGGCGGGCAAGGTGCAGCGGCAACGGATCGGGGAGCCGGGACAATTCCACGTTGGTGCTATCGGCCTTCGCCGGACACGACATGAGCGCGGGACGCCGCAACCGTCCCCGGCGTCCAAAAATCGCCGCTCCTGCTACTATTCTGGCACCGCATTTCAGCTGTTTCGAAATGGGCGCCTCGCGCCCATTTTTTATGAGGTGAGCCGGTTTGGCGTCGATTCACGAGAAGGAGAAGAGCTTGTTCCGAGAGGTCTCGCAGCAGGTCGAGTCGGGTGTGCCCGGCGTCGAGGTGCTCGCCCTCGAGTTGGCCGGCCCGGCGCGCTTCTGCGTGTACATCGACCACCCGCAAGGGGTCGACATCGCGCTCTGCGAGCGGGTTTCCGGGATCCTGTCGGGCTACACCGACGAGTACGGCGTCGAGGTCTCGTCGCCCGGCTTCGAGCGGCCGCTGCGCAAGCCGACCCACTTTCGCGCCGCGATCGGCCGCCAGGTGAAGCTGCGGACAGCCGACGCAAAGAAACTCCGCGGCGAGGTCGTCGGCGCCGGCGAGCACACGCTCCAGCTCGCCACGGGCGCGTCCGCGCCGGTAGAGGTCTCGTACGACGCGATTGTCAGAGGCAACCTGATCGACGGAGGGTGGGCAGATGAGCCAGGAAATCGTTGACGCAGTCCGGGAGATCGAGAAGGAGAAGGGGATCGAGAGCGGCGCGCTCGTCGAGGCGCTCGAGGATGCCCTGCTCGCGGCGTACAAGAAGACGCCCGGCTCGACGCGTCACGCGGCGGTCGAGCTCGACGAAGCGGGAGACTTCCGCGTCTTCTCGATCGAGCTGCCCGAGGACATCGAGTCGCGCCTGCTCGAGGAGGCGCGCGAGCGCACGATCGACGAGCTCGAGCGCCTGGAGGAGGAGACGGGCGAGCGCAACCATACGCTGCTCTCCGACGACGACCTCGACATCGACTGGTCCGAGGTCCCCGAGGATCAGGTCAAGCGCGAGGACGTCACCCCGAGCAACTTCGGCCGCATCGCCGCGCAGACGGCGAAGCAGGTGATCCTCCAGCGGATCCGCGAGGCCGAGCGCGCGATGATGTACGACGAGTACATCGACCGCCAGGGCGAGGTCGTCACCGGCATCGTCCAGCAGGCCGGTGACCGCAACAACGTCCTCGTCGACCTCGGCAAGGTCGAGGCGCTGCTGCCGCGCTCGGAGCAGGTCGACGGCGAGCGCTACGAGCAGGGCTCCCGGATCAAGGCCGTCATCACCGAGGTCCGCTCGGGCACGAAGGGCCCGCAGGTGATCCTCTCGCGCCGCGATCCCGAGCTGATCAAGACGCTGTTCGAGCTCGAGGTGCCCGAGATCGCCGACGGCCTCGTCGAGATCCGCGGCGTCGCCCGCGAGCCCGGCTACCGGACGAAGATCGCGGTCGAGTCGCACGCCCAGGGCGTCGACCCGGTCGGCGCCTGCGTCGGCCCCCGCGGCTCCCGCGTCCGGATGGTCGTCTCGGAGCTCCGCGGCGAGAAGATCGACATCATCCCGTGGAACACGGAGCCCGCGCGCTTCGTCGCCAAGGCTCTGAGTCCGGCGCGCGTGCGCGAGGTCTTCGTCGACGACGAGACGAAGGAGGCGACCGTCGTCGTCCCGAACGACCAGCTCGCGCTCGCGATCGGCAAAGAGGGCCTGAACGCCCGGCTCGCAGCCCGGCTGACGGGGTGGAAGGTCGACATCCAGTCGGACGAGGAGTTCGCGCGCGCCGAGGCCGAGGCGGCCTACGGCGGCTCGGGCGAGGACGGCGAGGACTTCACCGGCCGCTGCTCCGCGATCCTCTCGAACGGCAAGCGCTGCCCGAACGGGTCGCTGCCGGGCTCGAAATACTGCGGTGTCGCCGCGCACCAGGAGCTCGCGCTGCGGTCCCCCGAGGAGGCCAACCCGGTCGTCGAGGAGTCCGAGCCGGAGCTCGAGGCGCTGGCGGAGACCGCGGAGCCGGAGCCGGTCAGCACGACCGACGGCGCGGAGGACGAAGGCGCTGCTTGACCGGGCCGACCAGGACGTGCGCGGGCTGCGGCCGCAAGGCGCCGCAGGCGGAGCTCGTCCGCTTCCACGCGAAGCGCGGCGCGCTCGCACCCGGCCCGGGAACGGGGCGGGGCGCGTACACGTGCGCGCGGCTCGCGTGCTTCGAGCGGGCGCTCACGCGCCGCGCGTTCAGCCGCACGCTCAGGCAGACCGTGCAAGTCGACCCGGCGCTCGGGCGCCTCTACACTGATCGCTGATGGCTGACGACTCCGGATCCGGCCCCAAGCGACCCGTTCGCCCCCGCCAGGGCGCGCCGGGCAAGAAGCGCCGGGTCGTGATCGACAACGCGGCCGCACGGCCGCGCCAGGACTCGCGCCACTCGCGCAACCGCGACGCGGCGCCGCCGAAGGCCCCGCGCGAGATCGTGCTGCCGACCGGGCCGGTCACGGTCCAGTCCGGCGTCTCCGTTCGCGATATCTCGCAGACGCTCGGGATCACGGCCGCGCAGATCATCAAGATCATGATGGGCCTCGGCAAGATGGTGCAGATCACGCAGTCGCTCTCCGACGAGGAGGTCGAGCTGATCTGCGCCGAGGTCGAGCGCGAGGTCACGATCACGCACGTCGGCGAGGAGGACGACGAGCCCGAGGTCTTCGAGGACGCCGAAGCCGACCTGATGGACCGGCCGCCGGTGGTCACGATCATGGGCCACGTCGACCACGGCAAGACGACGCTGCTCGACGCGATCCGCCAGACCGCGGTCGTCGAGACCGAGGCCGGCGGGATCACCCAGCACATCGGCGCCTACCAGGTCGACCACGGCGGCCGCCGGATCACCTTCCTCGACACGCCGGGCCACGAGGCCTTCACGGCCATGCGCGCCCGCGGCGCGAAGGTGACGGACATCGCCGTTCTCGTCGTCGCCGCCGATGACGGCGTGATGCCGCAGACGCGCGAGTCGATCTCGCACGCGCGCGCCGCAGACGTGCCGATCGTCGTCGCCGTCAACAAGATCGACCTGCCCGACGCGAACCCGGACCGCGTCCTGGGCGAGCTCGCCCAGGAGGACCTCCAGCCGGAGGCGTGGGGCGGCACGACCCAGGTCGCGCTCGTTTCCGCAAAGGCGAAGGAGAACCTCGACGAGCTGCTCGAGAAGATCCTGCTCGTCGCCGACATCGAGCTCGCGGAGAAGGCGAAGGCGAACCCGAACGCCGAGGCGTCCGGCCCGATCATCGAGTCGCGCCTCGACGTCGGCCGCGGCCCGGTCGCGACGATGCTGATCCACCGCGGCACCCTGCGCGTCGGCGACGCGATCGTCGCCGGCGACGGCTACGGCAAGGTGCGCGCGCTCTACAACTACAAGGGCGAGAAGATCGAGAGCGCCGGCCCCGGCGACCCAGTCGAGATCCTCGGCTGGGACAAGCCGCCGCCCGCGGGCGAGCTCGGGCGCGTCGTCGAGAACGACAAGCAGGCCCGCCACCTCGCCCAGGTTCGCGGCGAGCGGCTGCGGCGCGAGCAGATGGCGCGACAGTCGAAAGGGGGCGTCTCGCTGGAGAGCCTGTTCGAGGCGATCCAGGAGGGCGCTATCCAGGACCTCAACCTCGTGCTCAAGGGCGACGTCGCCGGTTCGGTCGAGGCGGCCGTCTCCGAGCTGACGAAGATCGAGCACCCGGAGGTGCGCGTCAACGTCGTCCACGAGGGCGTCGGCGCGATCTCGGAGGGCGACATCATGCTCGCCGCCGCCTCGAACGCGATGGTCGTCGGCTTCAACGTCCGGCCGAACGCCGAGGCCCGCTCGCTCGCCGAGCGCGAGGGCGTCGAGATCCGCAGCTACCGGGTGATCTACCAGCTGACCGAGGACATCGAGCAGGCCCTGATCGGGATGCTCTCCGCGGTGAAGACGGAGGAGACGCTCGGCGAGGCGGAGGTGCGCGCGCTGTTCAAGGTCTCGCGCCTCGGCACGATCGCCGGCTGCATGGTCACGAACGGCGTCATCCGCCGCAACGGGAAGGCGCGTGTGATCCGCGACGGCACCGTCATCTACGACACGCAGATCTCGCAGCTGAAGCGCTTCAAGGACGACGCGCGCGAGGTCGCCGAGGGCTTCGAGTGCGGGATCCTGCTCGAGAACTTCAACGACCTTCGCGAGGGCGACGTGATCGAGGTGTACGAGACGCGCGAGGTCGAGCGGACGAGCCTCGACGAGGCGCCGACGGCGCCGGCCGCAACCACCTGAACTCCGGCTACGTCGGCATCCTGACGGTCGAGCTGCACTTCCCCGAGGCGGCGTCGCTGAAGGGCAAGCGCAAGTTCGTCAAGTCTGCGAAGGCGCAACTCGCCAATCGCTTCGGCGCGGCGGTGGCCGAGGTCGACCACCACGAGCTGTGGCAGCGGACGCGCCTGTCGGCCGCGGTCGTCGCGCGCGAGGCGCACGAGGTGGAGCGGCTGCTCGACGAGGCCGAGCGCTGGCTCGCCGGCCAGGAATGGGAGCTCGTCCGCGCCGAGCGAACGGTCGTCTCGACCGACGACGACTAACGTGCGGGCATGAGCGAGCGCATGAGACGCGTCAACGAGTCGGTTCGCGGCGTGGTCGCCGAGGCGGTCGGCGAGTTGAAGGACCCGCGCATCGGGCTCATCACCGTCACCGGTGTCACCGTCACGCCCGACCTGCGCGAGGCGACCGTGTTCGTCTCGGTGCTCGGCAACGAGCGCAGGCGTCGCGCCTCGCTCGCCGGGCTCGAGTCGGCGCACGGCGTGCTCCAGTCGCGGCTCGCGCGCCAGCTCAGGATGAAACGGACCCCGACGCTGACCTTCGAATACGATCCGACTGTCGAGCGCGGCGTGCGCATGACACAACTCATCGATGAGCTCGCCCCAGACGACCCAGCAGACTGACCTCGCCGCCGTCGTCGACGCGTTGCGCTCGCACGACCGCTTCCTCGTCACGACGCACGAGAACCCCGACGGCGACGCGCTCGGCT
>DAISLG010000127.1:0-6576 GCA_036820565.1 Gaiellaceae bacterium
TGGGCGCCGCGACCGAGACGGAGATGAAGGAGAAGAAGCACCGCGTCGAGGACGCGCTCCAGGCCACTCGGGCCGCGCTCGAGGAGGGCATCGTGCCGGGCGGTGGCGTCGCGCTGCTGAACGCCGTCGACTCGATCAAGCTCGACGACCTCGAGGGCGACGAGCGGACGGGCGCACAGATCATCGTGCGCGCGCTCCAGGAGCCGATCCGCCAGCTCGCCGAGAACGCGGGCCTCGAGGCCTCCGTCGTCGTCGACAAGGTGCGCTCGGCCAAGCCCGGCTGGGGCCTGAACGTCGACACCGGCGAGACCGAGGACCTGGTCAAGTCGGGCATCATCGACCCGACGATGGTCACGCGCTCGGCGCTCCAGAACGCCGCGTCGATCGCGAAGAACATCCTCACCACCGAGGCGATCGTCGCCGAGGCGCCCGAGAAGGCAGGTGCCGGTGGCGGCATGCCCGACATGGGCGGCATGGGCGGGATGATGTAACGACCAAACGCTTCGCGTTTGGTTAGAGCGAAGGGCGGCCGCGAGGCCGCCCTTCGTTTTGCTTCAGAAAGGGGAAAGCCGGCGAGGGGACGCCGGCTTTCGGGGGGGTGGGGAGGGTTGGTTCCCTCTTGGTATCGGTGGAGGCCCGAACTCCTTTAGTCCCTCGATCGAGGGATCAGAAGCCGTACCGTTCCTCGTTCCAGTAGTCGGCGTCGTTGTGGTAGCCGTAGCGCTCCCAGAAGCCGGGCCGGTCGGTCGGCACGAGCTCGATCCCGCGGAGCCACTTCGCGCTCTTCCAGAAGTACTTCTGCGGCAGCACCAGCCGGAGCGGCCAGCCGTGCTCGGGGGTGAGCGGCTCGCCGTCGGCCTCGGTGCAGAGGAGCGATCCCTCGTCCTCGAGGAACGCGAGCGGGACGTTCGCGGTGAAGCCCTGCTCGGCGTGGGCGATCGCGAAGTGCGCCGACGGCAGCGGCTTCGCGAGCCTCGCCAGCTCGCGCCAGTGGACGCCCTTGAAGCTCGCGTCGAAGCGGCTCCAGCGGGTGACGCAGTGGATGTCCGCGGTGACCTCGTGCGCCGGGAGCGCGTCGAGCTGCTCCCAGTCGAGCGTGATCGGCTCCTCGACCTCGCCCCAGACCTTGAAGTCCCAGGTCGCGAGGTCCGTGTCCGGGATGGAGCCCGCGTGGAGCACCGGCCATTTCTCCGTCAGGTACTGGCCTGGCGGGAGGCGGGCCGGGTCGTACCCTTTCTCGACCAGCTTCTGTTCGGCCTTGGAGCGGAACACCTTGCCTAGACTAGCGAGGGTGCGAATCGTGACAGCACCAGCGGCCCGACGGCCTCGCTCGTACGTGGGCGTGAGGGGCCCAGACGCGGCGGACTTCCTCCAGCGGATGCTCTCGAACGATGTCGAGGCCGCGCCGTGCGACGCCCTGCTGCTGACGCCGAAGGCGCGGGTGATCGCACCGCTCAAGCTGGTCCGTCGCGGGCCCGACGACTTCCTGCTCCTGACCGAGCCCGAGCTCGGCGAGACGGTGCGGTCGGCGCTGCTCCGCGCCCGCTTCGGCGCGAAGTGCGAGATCGAGCTCGAGGAGCACGCCTCCACGATCGTCTTCGACGAGGTCGAGGGAATCCCGAACGGCGACTATGGCGAGCCTGCCGTGGAGGTACTCGACCGGAGGGTGCCCACGAACATCGGCGAGGCCGAGCTCGAGCGGCTCCGGATCGCTGCGGGCACGCCGCGCTGGGGCCGTGAGATCGACGACCGCGTGATGCCCGCGGAAGCCGGTCTCGTCTCGCGCGCGGTCAGCTTCACGAAGGGGTGCTACCCGGGCCAGGAGCCGGTCGCGCGCCTCCACTACCGCGGGCACGCGAACCGCGGGCTGCGGGTGCTCGAGCTCGAGGGCCCCGTGCCGGCCTACGACGCGGAGGTCGCCCTCGCCGGAAAGGTCGTCGGCCGCGTCACCAGCGCCGTCGAGGGCCTTGCGCTCGCCTACGTGCGCACGGAGGTGCCGGCGGACGCGGAGCTTCGCATCGGCTCGGCTACACTGGGCCGCTCGCGCCCGTAGCTCAGGGGATAGAGCGCTGCCCTGCGGAGGCAGAGGTCGCAAGTTCGAATCTTGCCGGGCGCATCGTGCAGGACGACGCCCGGGTCGGGCGAAGTGTCACGTCGTGGCGAGCGCGCCCCAGACGCTGACGCTGAAGCGGAACCGCGACCGGGAGGGCCTGGCCTGGCACGCCTGGGTCCGGCGCGGCCTGCTCGCGCTCCTGGCCGTCGTCCTCGCGCTCGCCCTCGCCAACGTGTTCGGTCAGCGCCCGCACGTCTCGCTCGCGTCGAGCCCGGACGCGCGGCTGAAGGTCTTCGCGCCCATCCATGCCCGCAGCGGGCTCGTCTACGCGGCGCGCTTCCACATCTACGCGATCCACGAGTTGAAGCACGCGACGCTCGTGCTCGACCCGGGCTGGGCGGAGGGCTACACGTTCAACGGGAGCGTGCCCGGCGCGCTGACCGAGGCCTCGCGCGACGGCCGGCTCGTCTTCGACTTCGGGCACATCCCGGCGGGCAAGTCGCTCATCTACTTCGTCTCGCTCCAGGTGAACCCGACGAACGTCGGCCGCCGCACCCAGAACGTCGAGCTCGACGACGGCTCCCGCCGGCTCCTGACCATCCACCGGAACATCACGATCTTCCCCTAGTCCATGGACATCGTTCTCCGCGCAGCGTTCGCCTACGTCTTCATCGTCTTCCTCCTGCGGATCGTCGGACGGCGCGAGCTGTCGTCGATGGAGCCGTCCGACCTCGTGCTGCTCGTGATCATGGGCGACCTCGTCCAGAACGGGATCACGCAGTCCGACTACTCGGTGACCGGCGTCGTCCTCGCGATCTCGACGATGGGCCTGCTCGCCGTCTCCACCTCGTGGCTCGTCTTCCGCTCGAAGCGCGCGCAGCGCCTGATCGAGGGGGTGCCGCTGATCCTGATCGAGGACGGGAAGCCGATCGAGAAGAACCTCCGCAGCGAGCGCCTGACGGTCGGCGAGGTGGCCGAGCAGGCGCGCGGGCAGCAGATCGAATCGCTCGAGACCGTCAAGTGGGCGGTTTTAGAATCGAACGGTTCGATCAGTTTCATCCCGAAGTGAGCCGCGCCCTCATCCTTGCGCTCCTGCTGGCGGTGCTCGCCGGCTGCAACGGCGGCACCGTCGACCGGCACGCGCTGAAGAACGACTCGGCCAAGATCGACTCGATCGCATGCCAGGCCGCGCTGCTCGCGAACGACGTCTCGAAGGGCGCGTCGACGAAGGCCTACGCCCGCGTCCAGACCGGCAACCTCGGCGTGCAGGCCTCGAACTTCGCCGACGCGCTCGGCAAGCGGCCGACCTCGCACGGGATCGAGCAGAAGGTCCGCGCGGAGGCGAAACACGCGGCCGAGGTCGCCGCGCTGCTCGCGAAGCTCCACCGGGCGCCGACGAACCGGGGCGTCGCGGACGGCCTCGAGCAGCAGTTCAAGCGGGCGGGTAACTGCCCGTGAAGATCCTCCCGAAGGTCGCGCTCGGGATCCTCGCCGCGATCGGCGGCTTCGTCGACATCGGCGACCTCGTCTTCAACGTCGCCGCCGGCGCCACCTTCGGGTACCAACTCCTCTGGGTGGTCGTGATCGGCGTGCTCGGGATCATCACGTACACCGAGATGTGCGGCCGCGTCGCCGCGGCGTCGGGCAAGGCCGTCTTCGACGCGGTGCGCGAGCGCGTCGGCTTCAAGGCCGGGCTCGTCACCCTCGTCTCCTCCGAGATCGTCAACCTGATGACGCTGGCGGCGGAGGTCGGCGGGATGGCGATCTGCCTCCAGCTCCTCTCCGGGCTCCCCTACCGCTGGCTGATCGTGCTCGCGATCGTCGCCCTCGCCGTCGTGATGTGGGTCGTTTCGTTCGACTGGATCGAGCGGATCTTCGCGTACGGCGGGCTCTGCCTGCTCGTCTTCGCCGTCGCCGCGGTGAAGCTGAACACCGACTGGGGCGCGGTCGGCAACGGTTTCGTCCCGCACCTGGACACGGGCAGCCCGCTGCTCTACGCGTACTTCGCGATCGGGCTGCTCGGCGCCGCGATGACGCCGTACGAGGTCTACTTCTACTCCTCGGGCGGCGTCGAGGAGGGCTGGACGCCGAAGGATCTCGGCCTGAACAAGGCGAACGCGATCATCGGCTACGCGCTCGGAGGGTTCCTCTCGTTCGCGCTGATGATCGTCGGCGGCGCGCTCTTCCTCGGGCACGGGATCGACCCGGACCTGCTCGGGACGATCGCCCTCGGCGCCGAGGTGCCGCTCGGCCAGATCGGCCTCCTGCTCGCGATCGTCGGGATGCTGTTCGCGGTCGGCGGGGCCTCGATCGAGACCGTCTTCTCGGGCGCGTACAACCTCGCGCAGTTCTGCGGCTGGGAGTGGGGGCGGCACAGGCACCCGGCCGGCGCGCCGCGGTTCACGGTCGCGTGGCTCGTCCTGCTCCTCGCCGCGCTCGGGATCGTGATGACGGGCGTCGACCCGGTGCAGCTGACGGAGTATGCGGTGATCTTCTCCGTCGTCGCCCTGCCGCTCACGTACGTCCCGATCCTGCTCGTCGCGAACGACGACCGGTACATGGGCGCGCACAAGAACGGGCGGCTGTCGAACGTGCTCGGCCTCATCTACCTCGTCGTGATCATGGTCGTGGCGCTCTCCGCGATCCCGCTGATGATCCTCACGAACGGAGGCCAGAACTGAGCAAGGAGCTGCACCTCGGCTGGAA
Organism: Gaiellaceae bacterium; assembly: GCA_036820565.1. Taxonomy (GTDB): domain Bacteria; phylum Actinomycetota; class Thermoleophilia; order Gaiellales; family Gaiellaceae; genus DAISLG01. The sequence continues at coordinate 4,760 of DAISLG010000127.1, forward strand.
CGTGCTCGACCACCAGTTGCTCGACAGGGACGGCCGCCGCTGCGGCAACGTCGACGACCTTGCGATCGAGGGCGGCGCGGGCGAGGTGCCCGAGGTCGTGGCGATCCTCGCCGGCCCGGGCTACTGGCCGCAGCGTGCGGGCTGGATCGGCCGCGCCGCCGGTTGGGTCGGCGGCGGCCGTCGCGTGCGAATTCCGTGGGAGGAGGTCGTGGAGATCGAGTCGCACGTCGTCCTGAAGAAGACGGCGGCGGAGTACGGGCTCGGGCGCGGCGACGACCGGCTGCGACCCTGGATCGAGAAGGTGCCGGGGGCGAACCGGTGAGGACGTTCTCGTCGCTCGCGGGCCGCAGGGTCGTGACCGAGGACGGCCGTGCGCTCGGCCGCTGCTACGACCTCGTCGCGGCCCGCACGTCGTCGTCGCTGACGGTCACCGAGCTGGTCGTCGGGCGTCGCGGCTTCCTGCAACACCTCGGCCTGAGGCAGAACCGTGACACGATCCCGTGGGACGCCGTCGTCCGAATCGAGGGCGAGCGGATCGTCGTGCGGGACCCATGGCGCTCTACCTGACCGAATCCAACATCGCCGAACTGCTGGATCCAGCGGCGGCGCTGGCGGCGGTCGAAGCCTCGTTCGAGCGGATCGCGCGGGGCTCGGTCGACAACCGCCCGCGCGTGCGGCTCCCGCTCGAGGACGGGCAGTTCGCGGTGATGCCGTGCGTCGACCACGAGCTCGGCTTCGCGGGCGTGAAGACCTACGCCTGGCTCCCCGGCGGGACGCCGTTCGTCGTCCTCCTCTTCTCCGTCGCTGGCGCGCGGCTCGAGGCGGTGCTCGAGGCCGACAAGCTCGGCCAGCTCCGGACCGGCGCGGCCAGCGCCGTCGCGGCGAAGCACCTCGCCCGGTCCGGTGCCACGACCCTCGGCGTGATCGGCTGCGGCTGGCAGGCCGAGAGCCAGGTCGCGTGCATCCGCGCGGCCGTCCCGACGATCGAGCGGGTCGTCGCGTACTGCCGCGACCCGAAGCGACTGGCAACGTTCTGCAAGGCGAACGGCGCCGAGCCGGGCGAGAGCCACCGCGACGCGGGCGAGCAGGAGGTCGTCGTCACCGCGACGACGTCCAGGGATCCGGTCCTGCGGGGCGAGTGGCTCGCCGACGGCGCGCTCGTGTGCGCGATCGGCGCGAACGACGGCGCGGCGCGCGAGCTCGACAACGTCGTGCTGGAGCGGGCGAGCTTCGTCTGCTGCGACTCGCGCGAGCAGTCGCGCCTCGAGTCCGGCGACCTGATCGAGCCGGTCGAGCGCGGGGTGCTGGACTGGCTCGAGGTGCACGAGCTGCACGAGGTCGTGAGCGGCGAGCTCGCCGGCCGCCAGGCGGACGACGACGTCGTCGTCTTCAAGTCGAACGGGATCGCCGCCTGGGACGTCGCCGTCGCCGTGGCCGCCGTCGAGCGCGCACGCGAGCGAGGAGTCGGCGTCGAGCTCTAGGAGTGCCGCGCCGCGGCGATGACGTCGTCGCCGACCGCGTGCACGATCTCGGGCCGGTCGAGCAGACGTTTCTGCTGCTCGGCGGTGCAGCGGTTGCGGACGTAGGGGTCCTCGAAGATCTCGGCGAGCGACCGGCCCCGTCCGTGCTCCCGCACGACGTACGCGGCGACGCGATCCTCGTTGCTCGACCTGGTGAACAGGAACGAGAACGGATTGCGGAGAACGCTTGCCAGCTTCACCATCGGTGCGAGTCTAACCGGGCCATTCGAGCGCGGCATTCGGAATCGGATCGCCGTGCGGGTCGTGCGTCGGGAAGCCGAGCGCCCGGTCGATCCG